>CACYCW010000184.1 GCA_902773015.1 uncultured bacterium | reverse complement strand
GGCCTTCGAGCAGCCCTCGTCGAAGGTGAAGCGCTCGCGCTGCCAGTCGGTCGAGTTGCCGAGCATGCGCTGCTGGTGGACGATCGTTCCGCCGTACTGCCGCTTCCACTCCCAGACGCGCTCGACGAACGCCTCGCGCCCGAGGTCCTGCCGACGCTTGCCCTCCTTCTTGAGCGCCTTCTCGACGACGTTCTGCGTGGCGATGCCAGCGTGATCCGTGCCGGGCAGCCAGAGGGTGTTGCGACCCTGCATGCGCCGCCATCTCACGAGGATGTCCTGAATCGTCTGGTTGAGGGCATGGCCCATGTGTAGGATGCCCGTCACGTTCGGAGGCGGAATCACGACCGAATACGGCACTCCCTCGCCGGGATCCTGGTGGAAGTAGCCGTTCTTCTCCCACAGCGGATACCACTTGGCCTCTGCCGCCTTTGCATCATAGTGCTTTTCCATCATCTCTTTCGACTTTCAACTGGCGGGCCTGGCGGGACTCGAACCCACTACCCACTGCTTAGAAGGCAGTTGCTCTGTCCAGATGAGCTACAGGCCCGTATGAAGTATATATTATATCATAAATCGCCGTTCATCGGCGAAAAGTCACCCGCACCATGCTCGCTGCGTAAGCAATCACAGGAAGGCGAGAAGAACCGCCAGCAACACGAGGGCAAAGGCGAAGAGCCGCCGCGCGGGCGAGACGTTGGGTCTCGCATCGGGAGTCGCGTGAGGCATCGCGCGATCTCGCGCAAGGAGGCGCGAAAGCCCGCGCAAGGCGAGAGGCAGACGGCCGCGCGGCGTCGCAAGGGCGGCCGCCGCGCCCAGGAGCGCGATGACCGCGATGACGCGCAGGAGCTCGCGCGCCATCAGCCGGCGGCGCCCGAGACGGAACCGATGATCTTGACCATCGGCAAGAACATCGCGATGACGATCGTGCCGACCACCACGGCCAAGACAATGATGAGCGCCGGCTCGATCGCCGCCGTCATGCCCGCGACGGCGTTGTCGACCTCGTCATCGTATGTGTTCGCGATGCGCGTGAGCATGTCCGCCAGCGCGCCCGTCTCCTCGCCGACCTCCACCATTGAGACGACCATCGGCGGAAACACCTTGCACTGGGAGAGCGGCTGAGTCATCGACTCGCCCTCCTTCACCGCGTCATGCACGTTCTGGATGGCCTTCGTGAGCACGCGGTTGCCGGTCGTGTCGCGGGTAATGGTGAGCGACTGCAGGATCGGTACTCCCGAGGAGAGCAGTGTGCCCAGCGTGCGCGTGAACTTCGAGACCGCCGAGCGCTGCGCCAGAGTGCCGGTCACCGGCATCTTCAGCGAGAGCGCGTCGTAGAAGTAGGCACCTTTCTCCGTGCGGCCGATGATCTTCTTGATGATCACGAGCGCCACGACCGCCACGAGAATCTGGAGACCGTTCGCCTGCACGAACTCCGAGGCCTGGATGACGTACTGCGTGACCGCCGGCAGCGCCGCGCCGCCCAGCATGTCGTTGAACACCTGCTGGAACTTCGGAATGACCGCCACGAGCAGGAACGCCGTGATGCCGATCGCGGCGAACAGGACAACGATCGGGTAGATCATCGCGCCCTTGATCTTGTTCTTGATCTTCTCGCTTTTCTCGGCGAACTCCGCAAGTCGGCCGAGCACGACTTCGAGCACGCCGCCCGCCTCGCCGGCCTTCACCATGTTGACGTAGAGGTTGTCGAAGATCTTTGGATACTGCGTGAGCGACTCGGAGAACGTGCCGCCAGCGGCGATGTTATCGGAAATCCCGTTCAGCGCCTCCAGCATCTGCGGATCCTTCATCTGGCGCTTCAGCACCTCGATGCCGCGCATGAGCGGAAGCCCCGCGTTCACCAGTGTCGCGAGCTGACGCGTGAACTGCGTCAGCACCTTGGTCTTGATGCGCCCCTGGAGGAACTTGGGCATCTTCAGGTTGATCTTGATCTCCTTGTTGAGCGCACCGCCCTTCTTCTTCGCCGCGGCGGGCGCCTTGCCGCCCTTCCGCGCCGCCGCGGCGGCTGGCGCCGACGAGCCCTTGACCTCGCCGAGCGCCGTCGGCAGGAGCCCCTGCGCACGCACGGCCGCGATCGCCGAGTTGCGGTCGCCGGCCTCAACTGTCCCGCGCCGCTCGGCGCCGGAGGAATCCTTCGCGATGTACTGAAATGTCGCCATGTTCTTTTAAGCCCTTCTGCGGTTTACGTGGAAATTATATCATTTTCCGACACAGAAACGGGAAAAAAGATTTTCCAGGAGATCATCCGAGTAGGTCTCGCCCACCAGCTCGCCCAGCCCGTCCGCCGCCCGCCGCAACGCATTGCCGCAGAGAACAAGGTCGCCCGCGACCGCAGTCCCCAGCGCATCCGCCAGCGCCTTCTGCGCGGCGCAAAGCGCCGCCAGGCCAGATGCGGAAAACGCGTCCGCCGTCTCCCTGTCGGTCACGTCACCAGCGCGACGCTCGAGCGCCGCGACAATCGCCTGCCGCAGCTCGGCCAGCCCCTCGCCGGTCCTTGCCGACACATTGAGCCCATCGCCGCGCCCGAGATCGCATTTCGACGTGACGTCGATAAGGACTCCACTCGACGGCTGGCGATCGCCGCCGAGTGCCGTCGAGTGCGGTCGACCGCCGTCGGCGGGCATCAGCAAGATGACGATGTCTGCCTTGGCGATCAGCTCCTCGCTTCGCCGAACGCCCTCGGCCTCGATCGCGTCGCCGGCCGCGCGCAGCCCGGCCGTGTCGACGAGTCGAATCGGCCAGCCGTCAAGATCGAGCCATTCCTCGATGGAGTCCCGCGTCGTGCCTGGAACGTCACTCACAATCGCCCGGTTCGTCTCCAGGAGCACGTTCAGCAGCGAGGACTTGCCGACGTTCGGAGGTCCGGCGAGCACGACAAGCGCGCCCTCGCGCAGGATATGCCCCTCGTTGGCCTTGCGCAGCGCCTGACCGACCGCCGCCGCGAGCGCCTCCACCTGGCGGCGCGTCTCGGGCAAGAAATCTGGTGGCAGTTCCTCCTCGGAGATGTCCAGCGCGTGCTCCACGCGAGTCGACGCATCGAGCGCGGCGGTGTAGAGCGCACGAAGCTCGTTCGCGCGGCGGCCGGAGAGTCCTGCGAGCGCGGCATCAGCGGCCCGCACGGTCTTCGCGTCGATGAGATTGATGACCGACTCGGCCTGATCATAGTCGAGCTTGCCGTTGAGGAACGCGCGCTCGGTGAACTCGCCGCGGCGAGCCAGCCGCGCACCGGCCGAGAAGCACGCCTCGAGAACGCGCCGCGGCGTCACGGCGCCGCCATGGCAATGGAACTCGACGACATCCTCTCCCGTGTAGCTGCGCGGCGCCCGGAAGGTCAACAGGAGCCCCTCGTCGATTGGCGTTACTGCCACCCGATCGCCGTCGATCGCCGTCGAGAGCCGTCGAGGGCGATCGAGGAACCGCGCGAATCGCACCTCGCCGGCAATCGGCTGACGCCCGGTGATCCGTTCGCCGATTGCCAGCGCCTCCGGACCGCTCACGCGCACGACGGCGACGCCCGCGCGTCCGGGCGCGGTGGCGATGGCGGCGATCGTGTCAGTGCTCATCGGTTCCTGTCACCGGTCGTCTGATGAAATGGAGACCCTGTCCTCCGATGATCGGAAGGCGGGAGAACAGACGAGCAGCACGCAGCCGACGGCGGCGCAGATGACCGTCGAGCCCGCGAGCCCGACATGCCGCCAGTCTGGCGGCAGCAGCGTCACCGCCAGCACGTTGAGCGTTGCATTGAGGACGACCGTCTTCACCGTCACGCGAAGAGGAGTCTTCATGTCCTTCTGCGCCTGGAAGAACGGGATGAGGCACTTCTGGATGCCGTAGAACGCGAAGCCGAGGCCGTAGACCGCGAGCGCCCGCGCGACACGCACGGTCGCGACGGCATCGAAGGCTCGTCCCTCGTAGATGAGCGCGACGATCCATGGCGCGAAAATGAAGGTGACGACCGACGTCGGCACCATCAACGCCAGGATCTGCAATACGGACCGCTTCAGCGCCGCGCGCGCCCCCGCCGCATCGCCCTTCGCGAAGAGCCCGGCGAACGTCGGCAGCAGTACCGTGCCGAACGCGACCCCGACGACACCGAGCGGCAGGTCCATGAGCCGCTCTGCGTAGCCGATTACACCCGCCGCCCACGGGGCCGCACACTGCGCCAGCACCTGGTCGAGCATGCAGTTGATCTGCACCGCGCCTGCCCCAAGCGCCCCGATGAACGTGTTGCGCCAGACGAGCCGCGCCTTCTCGGAAAGCATTCCCGAGAACAGGGGACGCGTCGGGAAGCCACGCTTCGCCATGCACCGGAAGAGAAAAGCCATCTGCGCCGCGCCGCCGGCGAGAATCGCCCACGCGACGACGGTGACGCGCGCCGTGAGGGAAAGTCCGGGGAGAAAGCAGAGCACCCCGAGCGCGGCGATCCAGAAGATGTTCAGCAGCGCCGGCATGAACGCCCCCTCGACGAAACGACCCAGCGCGTTGAGAACGCCCATCCCGAACGCCGCCCCGCAGATGAAGATCATGTAGGGCAGGAGAATGCGCACGAGCCGTATCGTCAGGTCCGTGCGCGGCGAGAGGTCGTGCGCAAGGCCAAGCGTCGCCGAGAGCGCTATGATCGCGAGCACCGCCACCGCGCCAAGGGCGAGCAGAACGAGTGTCATCACCGCGCGCGCCAGTCGCCGCGCCGATTCGAGATCGCCGCTCTCGACCTCGCCCTTGAAGACCGGCACGAAAGCCGCCGTGAGCGCGCCCTCGCCGAAGAGCTTGCGCGCCATGTTGGGTATCGCGAAGGCGAGGACGAAAGCCGACTGTTCCACTCCCGCCCCGATGAGCCGGGACTGGAGCATCTCACGGACAAGCCCCAGCACACGGCTCATCGCCGTGAACGACCCGACCGTAAAGACATGCCGAAGTATCTTCAACCCCTTCAAACCAAACCTCTCAAACCTTCCGAAAACAAATCCGGTTGATGATCTGAGTGAAGCTCTCGCCGCCGGCGAGGATCTCGATGGCGATGCGCAGGTAGAGGCAGGGCACGGGCACCGTCTCGATGCGCGGGAAACGCACGGCGTCCTTCTCCGTCGTGATGAGCGCATCCGCACCCATGTCGGCGGTGCGGTTGAGCGCATAGAAGATCTCGGAATCGTCGTAGCGATGGTGGTCGGCATAGCGCTCGCACCAGACGACGCGGGCGCCGAGATGGCGAAGCGAGTTCTCGAAGCCCTTGGGCGAGGCGATGCCCGAAAGCGTGCAGACCGTCTTGCCCCTCAGCCAGTCAAGCGACACCTCCTCGCGTCCCCACACGTTGCGGAGGAGTCGCGGGGTGTGGTTGCACTCCACGATCTCGGCGGTGGCGTTGTAGCGGCGGATCTCGTCCTTCACCTCCGAGACGTCGCCACGGCACTTGGTGAGGAAGATGATGTCCGCCCGGCTCAGGTTGCGCACCGGCTCGCGCAGGATGCCGCGCGGCAGCAGGTTGCCGTTGCCGAACGGATTCGTCGCGTCCACGAGCACGACCTCTACCGAGTGCTTGAGCTTCTGGTACTGGAAGCCGTCGTCGAGAATGAGCGTATCGCAGCCGAGGCGCTTGATCGCGTAGCGCCCGGCCTTGACCCGATTGCGGTCGACGACGACGGCGACACCCGGCAGGTTCATGGCAAGCATGTAGGGCTCGTCGCCGCCGACCTCGGCACTGAGATGGACGTGCCGCCCGTCGGAGACGACGAGTGGCTTCTCGATGACCTGGGTGAAGAGCCGCTGCCACCACGGCGACTCCTTGCGCCGATAGCCGCGGGAGAGGATCGCGACCTTGCGGCCTTCCGCCGCGAGAGTGCGGGCGAAGATCTCCGTGACTGGCGTCTTGCCGGTGCCGCCGGCGGTGACGTTGCCGATGGAGATCACCTGGATACCGAGCGGATAGCGCCGGAGGATGCCGGTGCGGTACAGGACGTAGCGCACGGCGACCGCAAGGCCGAAGACGAGACTCAGGCACTTGAGCAGCGCCAGCAGGACGCGGATGCCGCCGGGCTGGTCCCGGTCGGCGCCCTTCTCCTGGATGAGCTTGACAAGATAGGTCTCAAGCCTCTCGAATCCGCTCTGCCGAGCCTTGCGTGTCCGTTCCATGGTGTCTCCGGGGCCAGAGGCCGCCGGTTTCTCCTGTCGACTAGTTCGAGAAGAGGTTCGCGCTGCCGGGGCCGAACGCGCGGAGGTAGATGTAGAATCCGAACGACCAGTCGTCGCGTCGCTCGTAGCCGTCGATGCGGGTGTAACCCTCGCGATACTCGACGATGAAGCGGAAGCCGAGGCAGTCGGTGAGGTAGTCGAACCACGTGCCGACGCTGTCGAGCTCGTTGCGCCGCGTGTCCCAGCGCAGGTAGGGGCTCCAGGCGAACCAGTCGATCGGATGGTTCTCGAAGCCGACGTTCACGTACTGGAAGCGCACGTAGTTGAACTCGTCGCCGGTCATGACGGTGCGGTCGTAAGGCGATGACGCGAAGTCCCAGATGCGATAGTTGCGCAGGGAGTAGTCGACGTTGTACCTGAACGAGTCGGAAAGCGCGTGCCGCCAGCCGAAGTCTGCCGTCGCGATGCGGTTGTTCTCCGCGTCGTACTCGGCGCGCGCCAGGAGCGAGATGTCCTTCTCGGGCGTCCATCGGACGCGTGCGCCGGGGACGACGGTGCATCCGTCCTTGCCGTAGTTCGGGCGGCCGACCTCGGCTAGCTTGTGCGCGTCATCCGTGCCGCTGAACCGAGTGGTGTCGAACTCCAGCGCCGAGTAGACGTCGACGTCGAGGATCTGGCGCAGCGTGCCGTGCTCGTCGGCACGGGACCAGGCGTTGCGCAAGCCGGGGGTGACGCCGTAGTAGGAGTAGGGCAGGTTGCGCGAGCGGCCGGCGAACTGGTCCTCCCACATGACGGACGCGTCGATGCTGTCGAAGACGTAGGGACGCGACCCGCCGTCCTCCCTGGCGTACCAGGCCTGCTGCGCGAGCGTGTCGAAGTAGGGCTCGATCAGGTGACGCCAGCGGTCGTTGACCCAACCCGTCCCGCGCGCGGCGAACGTGGCGCCACCCTCGAGGATCGAGCGATAGAGCCCGTTGAGATCGTCGGCGTCGCCCCAGCCCGTGAGGTTCTCGCCGCCGCTCTTGCTCCAGTAGGTGCCGTGATAGCCGACGCGCGGCACGACCGAGACGAGGTCGTCAAGCGTGCGGAACGGCGCGGTGAGCCGATGGTAGGTGTCGAACCGGAACGCTTCATAGTCGGCCCAGACGCCCGGCGCGAAGCTGTAGGGGCTGAAGGGATCCCCGCGCCCGTACTCCGCCGGCTGGCGGATGAGGTAGCCGATGCGATTCGCGCTCTCGTAATTGATCGGCAGGCCGAAGACCGGCATCGGGTTCACGTCGAGGTAGAACTCGGGCAGACGGTCGGTCATGCCGTAGAAGTCATTGAGCCGCCCCGAGACCTCGCCGCCGAACGACAGGTCGTTCTCGGCGTGTTCCCAGAAGATTCCGTTGCTGTCGTAGGCGATGAACCGGCTCTGCCAGTTGAAGAGCGAGGTGCGGACGAAGTCCTCGCGGAAGAACGAGTCGGAGTAGACCGACCCGGCGAGGCGGATGGTGTCGCGCTCGGTCGGCTCCCAGCGGTGCTCAAGACCGATCTGGTAGCGGTCGCGATCAACCTTGCTGCCCCAGTTGTAGTGGTGCCAGGCGTCGGAATAGCCGCTGTCATCATCAATATCCTCGTCCCAGGCGTAGTAGATGTTGAACTTGCCCGTGCCGAAGTCGCCGAGATTCCAGTCGAGATCCTCGCCGAGCGCAACGCCCTGCTGGTAGCGGAGATCGAGGCGCGTGGCGCCGCCGAGCCACCAGGTGCCCTCCTCGTGCTCGGGGTCGCCGAGCAGGTGGTAGGTGTACTTCGTCAGGAGGTACGCTCCCCACCGGCCGGTGTAGCCGGGCATCCAGCTGAAGCCGCAGTCGGTCTCGAGCGGATAGTAGAGGTACGGCAGCCAGAAGACCGGCAGCTCGTAGAAGTTGAGCCACGCGTTGCGGAGGATGACATAGTCCCTCTCCTTGTACACCACCTCGCCGGTGGCGTTCCAGTGGGTGTGACCGACGGCGTTCGTGCACGTCGTGCAGCAGGTCTGGTCGCCGAAGCGCATAACGCCGTCGGCGTCGCGCGTCATCGACTCCCCTCGCAGCGAGAACGGCGCGGAGGTGGCGACGAGATGCCCGGTCGCCGTGAGCGAGCGGGTCACGTTGTCGGCCGCGATTCGATCGGCCGTGAAGGTCATCGCCTGGGTGGCGGCAAGCAGGATTGGTGCGATCATGACTGAGAGTATAGCACTTGTGAGGTGGCCGCGTCTAGTATGGAAAACGCCTCGGGGTGGCGGTGGAGCTCCGAGACGAAGGTGAGCCGGGTGTTGAAATCCTTCTGCAGACGAGCCAAGATCTCGCTGTCCTCCGTGCGCAGACGCTGCATCACCTGGGGCGCGATCACGATCTTCGGCTCGAACGGCCGCTTCGCCAGCTCGGCCTTCTTGAGGAGCGCGATCAGGTTGCGCTGGATCTCGATCGACACGGCCATCGGCGACTTGACGACGCCGTGGCCCTGGCAGTAGGGGCAGGTGGAGGTGAGCTGCGAGAGGATCGACTGGTCCTGGCGCTGGCGCGACATCTCGAGAAGCCCGAGCTCCGAGATGTCCAGCACGTTCGTGCGCGCCCGGTCGCGCTTGAGCGCGTCCTTGAGGGCGCGGCAGACCTCGCGCTGGTGCTTGCGGCTCTTCATGTCGATGAGGTCGAGGATGACGAGTCCGCCGATGTTCCGGAGGCGCAGCTGGCGCGCGACCTCCTCGACCGCCTCGAGGTTCACCTCGCGAATCGCGTCCTCCTGGCCGCCCTTGCCCTTGTAGTGGCCCGTGTTCACGTCCACCGCAATGAGCGCCTCGGTCTCGTCGATGACGAGGTACCCGCCGGACTTGAGCGCGACCTGCCGCGCGAAGGCGTCGTGCAGCTGCCGCTCGATGCCGTAGTGCTCGAAGATGCCTGACGCACCGTCGAAGCGATGGATGCGCGCGCGCGCCCGGCGTGAGATGCGCGAGGCGATCTCGCGCATCGACTCGTAGGCCGCCGCGTCGTCGATCATGATCGCATCGACGTCCTCCGTGAGCCAGTCGCGGATCACCCGCTCGCAAAGGTCCGGCTCCTGGAAGATGCAGCACGGCGTCCTGAGGTTCTTCACGTTCGCCTGCATCTCGTTCCAGACGGAGACGAGGTTGCGGAGGTCGCGCGCGAAGGCGCGCGCCGTCGCGCCCTGGCCGACCGTGCGCACGACGAGCCCGACGTTCTCCGGGAGCGGCAGCCGGTCGAGGATCTTCTTCAGGCGCTTGCGCTCGTTGGCGTCGCCGATCTTCTTCGAGACGCCGCGGATGCGCGTGCCGGGCATCATCACGAGATAGCGCCCCGGGATCGAAAGGTTCGCGGTGACGCGCGGCCCCTTCGTCGAGATCGGTCCCTTCGTGACCTGCACGATGATCTCCGAGCCCGGGGGAAAACGCTTGGCGATCTCCTCGTCCGAGAGCCGATTCGACTTGCGGGAACCCTTCTGCCCCTTGCGGTCGCGCGGCTCGTCGTCCTCGTCGTCGAGGAGCGCGTCCGCGTCGGGCGTCATGTCCCAATAGTGCAGAAATGCGTTCTTCTTCAGTCCGATGTCGATGAACGCCGCCTGCAGGTCGTTCTCGAGGTTCTGGACGCGTCCCTTGAAGACGCTCCCGACGAGGCGCTCCTCCTCGGGGTGCTCGACCATGAACTCCTCGAGGCGGCCGTTCTCAATGACAGCGACGCGGGTTTCGAGCTTCTCGACGTTGATGATGATCTCGCGCTTCATCTTCGAGCGCTTGAGCCATCCGAATAGGTTCATGACTGTTTCTCCTCTCTGTGTAGTGATACGCTTTGGACGAATCCCAGGCCGCACAGCACCATGACGAGGAACGTGCGACCTGAGGAAATGAACGGCAGCGGCAGGCCCGTAATGGGCACAAGGCCGATGGACATCGCGATGTTGACGTAGACGTGCGCGAAGACGAGCGTCGTGACGCCGAGCGCCAGGAGGCGTCCGCGCCCGTCGGACGCGACAAGGGCGACGCGGCAGCCGGCGAGCAGGAGCGCGCCGAAAAGCGTCAAAAGCGCGATGGAGCCGACGAACCCCGTCTCCTCCGCCCAGACGCAGAAGATGAAGTCGTTCATCGAGATCGCCTGCGGCAGGTACTTTAGGTGGTTCGTCTCGCCCTTGCCGATACCCTTGCCGGTGAGCCCGCCAGAGCCGATGGAGATCTGCGCCTGGCGCAGGTTGTAGCCGGCACCCGTCACGTCCCGCTCGGGGAAGAGGAAGACGCGCACGCGCCGGAGCTGGTGGGGCCTCAGCGGAACGCACTTGAGGATGCGCGCGCGGCGCTCGGGCGAGACGCCCGGCTTCTCGGCCTCGTACACCGCGCCCAGCACGACGAGCGCCGCGAGGGCGCCGATCGCCGCGAGCGTGACGAGTCCCTTGCGCCACGTGCCCGCCACGAACACCATGACGAGCGCGGATGGCACGAGCGTGATGGCCGTGCCCAGGTCGGGCTCGGCGAGGATGAGCGCGACCGGCAGGCCGATGAGCGCCGCCGCCAGCAGGAAGCCGCGGAAGCCGCGGCGGACGCTGCCGCGGAGGAGTCTGTCGTCGCCGAGGAAGAAGGCGAGCGCCGCGATGACGCAGAGCTTGGCGATCTCGCTCGGCTGGAAGAACCACAGCCAGCGGCTGCCCCCGTAGATCGTGTCGCCCACGAGGAGCACCGCGACGAGCAGCACGAGCGAGACGAGGTAGGCGGGAATCGCAAGGAAGTCGAGGAGCCGCCGGTAGTCGGTGAGCGCGATCGCGAAGTAGAGCCCGAGCCCGACGAGCGCCGTGACGAGGTTGCTCCGCCACATGCCATGGAACACCGCCTCGGCCCGCGCATTGCCCGCCGACCAAATCGCGACCGTGCCGATCGCGATCAGCGCGAGCATCGCACCGAACAGCACCCAGTCGAACCGGGCGAATCTGCGCCACGTCGTCATGACCCTTCTCCCGATTGCGTACCGAAGATCTCGCGGAGGATCGCGCCGACGCGCGGGGCGGCGGTGCCGCCGCCGGAGTCGCCGTTCTCGATGACGAGCGCAAGCGCGATCCGCGGTGCCTCCGACGGCGCATAGGCGATGAACCATGCGTTCTTGCGACGGCTCTCGCCTCGCCCGATCTCGGCGGTGCCGGTCTTGCCCGAGACCGCGACGGGTACGCCCTCGCCGCCGCGCCAGCCCGTGCCGCGCGATTCGCCGTCGCCGTCGACCACCATGCGCATACCCTCGCGGACGACATCCAGAAACACCGCCGGAACACGCAGCGGCCGCCGTTCCACCGGCACGTCGGCCTTGAGCCGCGGCGTCACGAGATAGCCCGTGCCGATCGCGCCGGCGACACGCGCCATCTGGAGCGGCGAGACGAGCAGCATCCCCTGCCCGATCGTCATCTGCGCGAGATCCCCCTGGAACCACTTCTCGCCGTACATCCGCATTTTCCAATCGGCGTCGGGCACAACGCCAGCCATGTCCACGCCGAGGTCAAGCCCCGTCTTCGCGCCGAGCCCGAACTCACGCGACATCCGGAGGAGCGCGTTCGTGCCGATATCGAGCCCGAGGTTGCAGAAGAACGGATTGCAGCTCTTCATCAGCGCATGCCGCAGGTCGAGCGGCCCGTGCCCCCATCTGCTCGCGCAGTGGAGGCGCATCTCGCCCAGCGTAAAGACACCGTCGCAGACGTACGTCTCGTCCGCCGGAAACCCCGCCACGAGCCCCGCGAGCGCGGTCACGGGCTTGAACGTCGAGCCGGGCGCGTATGCGCCGCCGGAGGCGCGATTGAGAAGAGGCTTCGCCGGATCCTGCGCGTACCGCTCGTAGAGTTCACGGCTGAGCGTCGGCACGAAGGCGTTCGGATCGAAGCCGGGCGAGCTCGCGAGCGCCAGCACGTCACCCGTGCGCGGGTCGATCACCGCACAGGCGCCGCGCTGCCCGTCGAGCTGCCGCTCGGCCGCGCGCTGGATGTCGACGTCGAGCGCGAGAACGAGGTCGGGCCCGCCACTCGACTCCACCACCGTCCACTCGCGCATGGCGAATCCACGTGCATCGACGAGCACCCGTCGTTCGCCGGGCACGCCCCTAAGAAAGCTGTCATAGTAGATCTCGAGGCCCGAGCGCCCGCGCAGCTCGGTCGCGAAATAGTTGAACTTCTCGTCACCCGCCTCGCTCTCGCCGCGGTCGCGCCCGACATAGCCGATGAGATGCGCGGCAAGCGTCCCCAGTGGATAGACCCGCTCCTCGGTCTCCTCCACCGCGAAACCCGGGAACTCCCGCTCGTGCTCCGAGAAGACGGCGAGTTCGCCCTCGTCGATGTCCCGCCAGACGAAGAGCGGCATCGCGAGCGACTGGTTCACGTGGCGGCGGATCGCCCGTTCCGAGAGCGGCGACGGGCGGCCGATCGTCTCGGCGACGTTCGAGATGGCGGCGGCGATCTCGCCGACGGTCGCCTCCCACGTGCGACGCTGGAACTGCGCCGGCTGGCAGACGATCGACAGGGCCGTGCGGTTATCGGCGAGCAGCGCGCCGTGGCGATCGAGGATGCGCCCGCGCACCCCGCCGGTCTGCACCCGCCTGAGCGACTGGCGCGCCGAAGCGTAGCTGAAGTCCGCCGCGTCATCGACCTGCACCTCCTTCAGGCGCACCGCGAGCTGCAGGAGACCCGCGACGAAGACGAGCGCCAACGCAAGGCAGGGGAGCCCCTCGGTGAGATGCGCCAGCGCACTATCCCTCCTCATGCACCGCCCCCCTTCTTTCAATCCACGCGAGCGTCACGCCGACTGCGAAAGCCGTCACGAGCCCCACCGGCAGGGACAGGAGAATCCGCCCGAAGACACCCCCGCCGAGTCCGCTCGTCCACACCGCGAGCCAGAGCTGGTAGCACGGATAGGTGAGCGCCGTCGCCGCGCCGCGCAACCCCGTCACGCGCGCGAACCCCGCCACCGCGAGGAAGAAGCTCACGCTCGTCATCGCGGGCAGCATCGAGATCGCATCCTCCATTGCTCCCGCCGCGATTGCGAAGATTACCGTCGCCGCCAGCGTGCCGCGCCCCGTCGCGAAGAATTGCGTCGCCGTCAGGAGAATCGGGAACCCGACGCCCAGGAACTTCGGCAGTAGCTCCTCGGCGCCCGCGCCGAGAACAAGGGTCATGAGACCGAATGCCAGCTGGAGAAGACTATTTCTCACGGCGGATGAAGACGTCCTCCAATGTCGAGTAGTCGACCGGCGGCAGCACCTCACCCTCGCGCGAGAGACCCTTGGCGTCCTTTCGGACTTCCAGTAAAGTGCCTACCACCAGCCCCGGCGGGAAGACCCCGCCGCGACCAGATGTCAAAACCCTTGAACGCGGAGGCACCTCCCCCGCGTGACGCAGATGCCGAAGGACAAGCAGGTCCTCGCCGCCACCGGAGAGGATCCCGGACGCGCGCGACGGACCGTCCACCTCGATCTCGCACGCCACCTTGATCGACGGATCGGCGAGGAGCGTCACGACGGCCGTATGGGGCGTCACCTCGGTGACACGCCCGACGAGTCCCTCGGGAACGGTCACCACCGCGCCCTCGGAGACGCCGGCGAGCGATCCCTTGTCCACCCGTATCGTCTCACCCTCTCCAGCGGCGCCACCGCCACGGGAGAGGACGCCCGCCGCGAGCCACATTTCTGGCGAGCGCGCGACATAGCCGAGCGCTCGCCGGAGCCGAGCGTTTTCCGTCTCCAGCCTCTCGAGGTCGCCGCGGAGCAGCGCGAGCGACGCCACCTCGCGGCGCAGACGCACGTTCTCCGCGCTCGCCGCGCTCGCCCGGAAAAGCCCGGACAACCGCGAGCCGACGCGCGTCAGAAGGCTTCGCTTCGCGTGCTCCACCGGATACGCCGCCTCGACGGCGACCGAGCGCAAGCAGATGAGGGCAAGCGCCCCAAGCGCCGCCAGCGCGATGACAATGATCGATCCCGTCGTTCTCGCCTTCACGAAGCTCGCCTGTTCCGGGCGAGGAAGTCGAGCTCATTCATGACGACACCCGTTCCCTCGGCGACCGCGGAGAGCGGATCGTCCGCCACCGTGACGGGCAGTCCCGTCTGGTCGGAGAGGAGCTTGTCGAGGCCGCGAAGCTGCGAACTGCCGCCTGACAGCACTAGCCCGCGATCCACCAGGTCCGCCGCCAGTTCCGGCTCGCAGCGGTCTAGCGTGGCACGCACCGCGTCCACAATCAGCGCCACCGGATCCTTCAGCGCATCCCGGATCTCCTCTGAGGTTATCGTCAAAGTCTTCGGCAACCCCGCCACAATGTCTCGGCCGCGCACCTCGAACGTGCCTTCCTCGCCCGTCGGGTAGGCGCTGCCGATCTTGATCTTGATGTCCTCCGCGGTCCGCTCCCCGATAAGGAGATTGTACACGCGCTTCAGATAGCTCATGATCGCGTCGTCCATCGCGTCACCACCGGCCTGGCGCTGCGAGTAGCTGTGGACGATGCCCGCGAGCGAGATGATCGCCACCTCGCATGTGCCGCCGCCGATGTCGACCACCATCGAGCCCGCCGGCTCGGAGACGGGCAGGCCCACGCCGATCGCCGCGGCCATCGGCTCCTCGATGAGAAAGACCTCGCCAGCGCCCGCCACGTGCGCCGCGTCCTCAACCGCGCGCTTCTCGACCTCCGTGATGCCCGATGGAACCGCAATCACCATGCGCGGTTTCGAGTACTTCGAGTAGAAGTGCGGAGGGCACACCTTCTCGATGAAGTACTTGATCATCGCCTCGGTGATGTCGAAATCGGCGATGACGCCCGACTTCATCGGTCGGATCGCCACGATGTTGCCCGGCGTGCGGCCAAGCATGCGCTTGGCCTCCTCGCCCACGGCGAGGACGCGTTTTGAACCGGCCTGAATCGCCACCACGGAAGGCTCACGCAACACGATGCCGCGATCCTTCACATACACCAGCGAGTTGGCCGTTCCGAGGTCAATTCCGATGTCTGTCGAGAAGAGCGATTTGAGTTTCCCAAACATAATGAGGCATATTGTACGCGATTTTTCAGAATAAGTCAAGGGTCAGCCGAAAAAAGCCTTGTAGAGCGAACGCACCGCCAGGTCACGGTCCTTGCTGCGGATCGCGATCATGAACGACACCTCGCTCGAGCCCTGGTTGACCATTGACACCGAAATGCCCACCGAGGCCAGCGCAAGACACGCCTTCGCCAGCATGCCCGGCGTGTAGCACATGCCCTCGCCGACGACCATCAGCATCGTGAGGTCGCGCTCGACCGTCACGAAATCCGGGTCGAGCTTCTCGCGGATGTCCTGCATGATCTTGTGCTCCCGGTCCTTCGGCAGGAACTGCTCCTTCACGACGACGCACTGCGAGTCGACCCCCGACGGCGTGTGCTCATAGGAGATGCCGGCGTCCTCCAGCACCTGCAGGAGGCGCCGACCGAAGCCGATCTCACGGTTCATGAGATACTTCTCCACCACGATGTTGCAGAAGCCGTCCGCCGACGCGATGCCGACGACCGTGCCCGGCACGACGCGCCGCGACTGCTGGATCATCGTGCCCGGCTCGGACGGATGGTTGGTGTTGCGGATGTTGATCGGAATGCGCGCCTTCACGGCCGGAATGACCGCGTCATCGTTGAACACGCCGAAACCCGCGTAGGCGAGCTCGCGCATCTCGCGATAGGTCATCGTCGGGATGCCCTCGCCTTCCTTCACCTCCTCAACAATGCGCGGATCGCAGGGATAGACCGAATCGACGTCGGTGAAGTTCTCGTAGACATCGGCACAGACCGCCGCCGCAAGGATCGAGCCGGTGATGTCCGACCCGCCGCGCGGGAAGGTCGCCACCTTGCCCTCGCGCGTGTAGCCGAAGAACCCCGGGTAGATCACGATGCCCTCGAAGTTAGAGAACGCCCGGCTCAGCCACGCATAGCTGTCCGGATCGAGCTCCGCGTCGCCGAAACGCCCGCGCAGAACCATGCCTGTGTCCTTCGGGCTCGCGTAGCGCGCCTTACGTCCACGCGCCTCAAACGCCACGGCCACGAGCTTCGCATTATTGTCCTCGCCCGCCGCCTTCATGAGATCGAGGAACTCCTCGGGACGGAGCGAGGTCGCCTGGGCGAGACGCTCGGAGAGGTCCGCCTCGATGCGGTGCACGATGTCGTCGCCCAGCTTGAGCTCGCTCGCCATCTCGGCATAGCGCTCGACGACCGCGCCGAACTGCCGATCGGTGTTCTCGCCCTTGAGCGCGGTCTCCGCAAGCGCGATGAGGAGATCCGTCACCTTCGTGTCGCCAGAATGGCGCTTGCCCGGCGCGGAGACCACGACGATGCGCCGCGCGGGGTCCGACAGCACGATGTCGACCACCTTGTTGACCTGCGTCGCGTTCGCCAGCGACGACCCTCCGAATTTGCAGACTTTCATGAAGTGGGGGTTTGAGATGTTGGGGCGTTGATGGGTTGAGATGTTGAGTGGTCAGAGCATGCGCAGCTTGACGGGATCGGCGGCGATGACGCCGGAACCCTTGATCTCGGCGAGGGCGGCCTCGAGATCGGCCGTCTTGGCCGCGTGGGTGAGCACCACGACCGGCACCGCGCCGCCTTCCGCCGCGCCTTCCTTCTGCGTCGCCGCCGAAATCGACACCGCATGCCGCCCAAGTATGGACGCGATCACGCCGAATGCGCCCGGACGGTCCGCCACCATGAAGCGCACGTAGAACTTCGAGACGATCTCGCCGGCGGCCTTGAGACGCAGCCGGCCCTCGGCGTAGTCCGGCACGCCGCGCGCGTACCGCGTCTCGCCGTGCGCGAGATTGCGCGCGATGTCACCGATGTCGCCCACCACCGTGGAGGCCGTCGGCGCGCGGCCCGCACCGCGCCCGTAGTACATCGTGTAGTCGCTCATGTCGCCCTTCACCATCGCCGCGTTGAACGCGTCGTTGACGCTCGCGAGCATGTGCGTGAACGGGATGAGCGTCGGGTGCACCCCGACCTCGATCTCGTCGCCGTCGCGCGCGACGCACGCGAGCAGCTTGATGCGGCAGCCGAAGTCCGCCGCGTACCGGACGTCCGTCCCCGACAGGTCGCGGATGCCCTCGACGAGCACCTGGTCGAGCGCCGGCTGGAAGCCGTACGCGAGCGCCGAGAGGATGCACGCCTTGTGCGCGGTGTCGAAGCCGTCGATGTCGAGCGAGGGATTCGCCTCGGCGTAGCCGAGCCGCTGCGCGTCCTTCAGCACGTCCTCGAACGGAAGCCCCTCGTTCTCCATGCGCGTGAGGATGTAGTTGCACGTGCCGTTCAGGATGCCGTGGATCGACTCGATCTCGTTGCCGGCGAGGCCCTCGCGAAGGACCCGGATGATCGGGATGCCGCCGCCCACGGACGCGCCGAAGTAGATGTCGACGCCCTTCGCCTTCGCCGTGTCGAAGATCTCGCGCCCATGCTCGGCGAGCAGCTTCTTGTTGGCGGTGACGACGCACTTGCCGGCGTTGAGCGCGTCCAGGACGAGCTTCTTCGCGATGCCCGTGCCGCCGATCGTCTCGACGACGATACGCACCTCGGGGTCGGAAATCGCCGCAGCCGCATCGGTCGTGAGGAGTTCCCGGGGGACCACAACGCCGCGATCCGTCGTGATGTCAAGGTCCGCGACGCGCTTGAGGACGATGTCGACGCCAAGGCGGCGCGCCATGACCTCACGATGCCTCAGAAGACCGTCCGCGACACCCGCACCGACGGTCCCGAAGCCGAGAATTCCCACTCCGATCTGCTTCATGCTTCTCCTTATTCAGGGCTAGGTGGATATTTTACACTTTCTGTACCTACACCGTCAATGCGAAAGTCCGCAAAAGTTTCATTCGGCCCCTTGAAGCACGACGGAAAATTTGATATACTCTCTCCCGTTCGTTTGGAAAAGCGGGCGTAGCTCAATGGCAGAGCTCCAGCCTTCCAAGCTGGCTACGAGGGTTCGATTCCCTTCGCCCGCT
>CACYCW010000183.1 GCA_902773015.1 uncultured bacterium | reverse complement strand
GGAGTCCAGCAAGTTCGCGAGCGGCAAGGCGTTCTGGCTCGTCCGCAGCGCGCCTGGGCCGTACGTCTACCTCGTCGGGCGCCACATCGGTGAGGATTACGAGGTCGTGCTCGAGCCGGCGAAGGACGGGGCTCATCCCGGCCACACGCTCGTCGCCAACCCGACGATGTTCGACGTCGCACTGAACGACCTTGAGTTTGTCGACGGCGAGGGCAACCCGGCGACGCCGGCGATCGGCGACCGAATCGCGTTCCAGGACATTTCTGGCATGGAGACGATCTACTCTCCGCATGCGACCACGAAGAAGTGGGGCCGCATCGTGCCCACGAAGGTCAGGCGTAGCATACAGAACGTGTGGACGGAGGACGGAACGAACACGGTGGGTACGGGCTTCTGGTACCTGCGCTCGGGAACGGGGGATCTACGCATCAGGTTCAAGGCTGACAGATAAGGAATGTTGAAAGGTCGCAATCATGATTGCGGTAGTTGAACGTTGAATGGCCTGTAAATACGTCGTTGTTGCATTGTTGGTATGTGTCGCCTTGCAATTGCAGGTGCATGGGGTAGAGGTCAGGCGCACGTTTCGTCCGGAAAGGCTGACCCTTGGCGACACGAATGTGAAGCCGCTTCAGCCGATTGACGAGGCGGCCTGGATATGGGCTCAGGACGAGCCTGACTGGGCGCATGACGCCGCTGACGACTGGTCGATCAATCTCGACGGCGCGACGTCCGTCTTCCGCCGGTTTCGTTGCGAATTTACGTCCGATGGCGCACCCTTTGAACTTGATGTCAGTGCCGACGAGCGTTTCGTGCTCATGCTGGACGGCGCGGTCATCGCGCGCGGGCCGAGCCGCGGCGCGGTCGACCGCTGGCATTATGCGACGTATGAGATCGGCGGATTGACTACGGGGACGCATCGGCTTGAGGCGGTCGTCTGGCGTCTCGGACCTCATGCGCCCATCGCCCAGCTCAGCTGGCGCGGCGGTTTCGTTCTCAAGGCGTCCGGGGCGTACGATGCGAAGCTTACGACCGGGAAGGCGCCGTGGCAGACGGTGCGCCTTGCCAATACAGTCATGACGGATCGCGGCAGAAGCGGGACGTACGGCGTGGGATCGCAGTGCGAGGTGACGGGCGAGTCCTTCCTTGCGGAGTCTCCATCGACTGGCTGGAGGCCTGCCGCCGTCGTGCGGCCGGCAATCGCGGCGAATCGCTATGGCGGGCGCGCGAAGGGATGGCGGCTTTTCCCGTCGTCCCTTCCCGACCAGGTCGGCGTCCGGTGCACGCCGGGGCGGGTCGTGAACGCGAACCGGGACTTGACGCGCCGATGGACGGTCGCGCCGCAGACGGAGGTTGATCTTTGGTGGGATCTCGAAGACTATTACTGCGCCTATCCGGAGCTGCGCGTCTCCGGGGGCAAGGGCGCCGTCATCACCTGGGGCTGGACCGAGTCCCTGACGGACGAGAAGGGGAGCAAAGGGAACCGCGACGAGTGGAAGGGCAAGCGTTTCAACCGTGTGTTTGAGGATACGTTCCGGTGCGATGGGCGCGCCGGGGCGCTTTTCACGACTCCATGGTGGCGGTGCGGACGCTGGTGCCGCCTGACCGTGCGAACTGCGGACGCGCCGCTCACGGTCGAGGACGTTTCGATCGTCGAGACACACTATCCGCTTTCGTTTGACGCGATGTTTGCTTCGGACGACCCGTTGCTGGATCGCATCGGCGCGATCTGCCGCCGTTCGTTCGAGATGTGCGTGCATGAGATGACGGTGGACTGCCCGTTTTACGAGCAGCAGATGTATCCCGGCGATTCGCGCGTGCAGCTGGCCGTCCTGAACGCGCTGACCCTCGACGGGCGCATCGCGCGCAACGTGATGACGACGTTCGATGCCGATCGCCGGAGCGACGGGTTCGTCGCGATGAACTTCCCGACGCGCGGGACCCAGGAGTCTGCGACATATACGATGTGCTGGATCCTGATGTTCGGCGACTATCTGCGCTGGCACGACGATGCCGCGTTCCTGAAATCGCGCATGCCAGGCGTCCGCAATGCGCTTATGGGGCTGGCGCTGTACGAGAACGCCGACGGTCTCCTGGAGGGGCTCCCCGGTTGGTGCTTCACGGACTGGGTGAAGGGGTGGAAGTCTCCGGAGGGGTACAGCGGCGTGGCGCCTGGCAGCGGGCCGCAGGGCGTCAGTTCGATCGAGAACCTCTTCTACCTGCTCTGCCTGCAAACTGCCGCGGAGATTGAAAGTGCGTTGGGCGAAGCACATCTGGCGGCCCACTGGCGCGAGAAGTCCGGCCGCCTGGGCGCGGCGATACGCACACGCTTCTGGGACGAGGCGCGCGGCTGCCTGGCCGACACATGCAGGAAGGATTCGTTCAGCGAGCATGCCCAGTGCCTTGCGCTCCTGGCCGGCATCCTGGCTGGCGCCGAGTCTGAATCGGCGGCGAAGGCATTGGCCGACGGCGGCGGCCTCGCGGCGGCCTCGTCGTACTTCTCGTATTACATTTTCGAGGCATTGGCGCGTTCAGGCCGTGCGGACGCCATTCGGCGGCGTCTTGACGCATGGAAGGGGTTCCTCGGTCAGGGGGCGAAGACGACATTCGAGACGCGGCAGCCCTGGGCGCGGAGCGATTGCCATGCGTGGAGCGCCAGTCCCGTGTATTTCTTCAACACGGTCTTTGCCGGGGTGACGCCGGCGGAGCCGTTTTTTCGCAAGGTGCGTGTCGCGCCTCAGCCGGCCGGGCTTGGTTTCGTCCGCGCCAGGACACCGTCGCCGCGGGGGATGATTGAGACGGAGTTTCACTTTGAAAACGGGGGTGTGAAAGGCGCAGTGACTTTGCCGGACGATCTTGAGGGAGAGTTTGTCTGGAATGGGCGCAGCGAGAATCTGAAGCCGGGGAGAAATGAGATTTTGCATTAAGCAAAGAAGCATTCCTGCTCGGCTGCCATGACTGCGGACGAGATGGTCGCCGCCGCGCATGGCACCTCATCCCAGACTTTGCCCCATTATCAAAAAATGAAAACAGTGCGAACGGGCGGCGGAATTTATGGTATAATATACCCTACGTTTCCAAAGAAGGAGAAGAAACAGACATGTCGATGATGAAGGGTTTTTCGAATGCGTTCCGCATTCCAGAGCTTCGCAAGAAGATTCTGATCACGCTCGGGCTTGTGTTCGTGACGCGTCTCGTGTCGCAGATTCCGACACCGGGCGTGGACTGGCAGACGCTGCAGCGCGTGATCGAGACCGCGAAGCAGAGCGCGGCCGGAGGGGGGCTTCTTGATTGGTTCGATGTCTTCACCGGCGGTGCGCTCGGGCAGTGCGCGATCGGCTTCCTCTCGATCTGGCCTTACATCTCGGCGCAGATCGTGATCCAGCTCCTTTCCTCGGTGATTCCCTCCCTGGAGAAGCTGAAGAAGGAAGGCGAGTCGGGTCGTCAGCAGCTTGCGCAGATCACGCGGTACCTGACGATCGTCCTGTGCGTCGTGCAGTCGTGGGGCATCGCGACGATGCTCTCGCATCCGGGAGCGCTCGGCCCCGCCTTCGCGGGCGTGGAGATCGTGGCGAATCCGGGGTTCGGGTTCCAGCTGATGACGGTGATCGGCATGACGTCAGCCGCGCTGTTCGTGATGTGGATCGCCGACCAGATCACGACGTTCGGCATCGGCAACGGCGCCTCGCTCATCATCATGATCAACATCACCTCCCGTCTGCCGCAGGCGCTGATCAGCGCGTGGGAGCGCTACTTCGGCCTTGCGGGCGTGCAGGCCACGGCGCCGATCGCGGAGCTGCCGATCCTGGTCATCTTCTTCCTGCTTGTCGTGATGGGCACGGTGCTCCTGACTCAGGGCGTCCGGAAGGTGGCGATTCACACGACGCGGCGCTCGGTCTCGGGCGGCAACACCTACGGCATGCAGCAGACGTTCATGCCGCTCAGGGTCAACTACACAGGCGTCATGCCGATCATCTTCGCGCAGCCGCTCATCCAGATTCCCTCGGCGGTGCTGATGAAGTTCACCGACCCGACCTCGAGCGGCATCTCCGGGGCGCTGAACCGCTTCGCGCAGGATCTCTCGAATCCGACGATGCTGCACATGATCGTCTATGCGGTGATGATCATGTTCTTCGCGTTCTTCTGGGTGGCGACGCAGTTCAATGCGGTCGACATCTCCGAGAACCTGAAGAAGGACGGCTCGTACGTGCCGGGCATCCGTCCCGGCCGCGCGACGGCGGAGTACCTGGACGACATGATGACGAAGATCACGCTGATCGGCGGCACGGGGCTCCTCGTGGTGGCGCTCATCCCGATGCTGCTCATGGGCTGGATGTCGATTCCGTGGGCGATCGCCTCGTTCTTCGGCGGCACGTCGCTGCTCATCATCGTCGGCGTGGCTCTCGACACGCTGCGCATCATGGAATCGCACCTGCTGGTGCGCAAGTACGACGGGTTCCTCTCGCACGGCACGCTACGCGGCAGAAGCGGAATCTAGGATGGCGATGCCGGGCCTGACCACCATCCTGTCGCACGAGAGCGGTCCGTTCTGGCAGTTCGTCAAGTACGGCGTGATCGGCGTGATGGCGACCGTCGTGCAGACTGGCGTCTTCTATGCGCTGGCCGCGACGTGTCTGCCCTGCCTGACGGCGGATGACGTGGCGGTCCGCTTCCTCGGGCTGCCGTCCGCGACGTTCACCGGAGCGGAGGCGTGGTATGTCTCGCGCGGGATGCTCGCGGCCTACGCGACGGCGGTCGGGTTCTTCATCTCGAACGTCTTCTGCTGGCTGATGAACAGGTGGTTCGTGTTCCGTCCCGGCAGGTTCCGGTGGTATGTTGAGTTCGGCATGTTCTTCGGCGCGTCCACGCTGGCGACGGTCATCGCGCTCGGCACGATGAAGGTGCTGATCGACAGTTTCGGGATGATGACGACCTTTGCCGTGGTGGTCGAGGTTCTCGTCTCGTTCCTGGTCAACTTCTTCGTCCGCAAGTTCTGCATCTTCAAGGGGTGATGCCATGAGACAGATCGTGATGCTTTCGGTCCTTTTCGCCGCGGCGACGGCCGTGGCGGCCGCGCAGCCGGCCTGGGACGAGATCGCCGAGCGCGCGGTGCGCGAGGCGGCGGAGCGGGCCGCGCGCGAGCGTGCGTCGACGGAGGAGACGGCGAAGGCCGTCGCCGAGGAGGCGGCGAAGGCCGCGGCGGAGACCGCCGTGAAGACGGCCGCGGAGAAGGCGGCGAAGGCCGCGGCGGAGTCGGCGGCGAAGGCGGCGGCGGTCGCCGCCGCGAAGGAGATGACCGACGAGAAGGCCGCGCGCGAGGAGGCCGAGAAGAAGGAGGCGGCGGCGAAGGCTGAGCGCAAGGAGGAGCTCGCCCGGATCGAGACGCGCACCTTCAAGCTGAATCACGCCTCGGCCGATGAGGTCGCCCATAAGCTCAACGAGATGTGGAACGGCGAGTTCGGCCAGGTCTGGAAGGTGACGCGCATGGCGATTGCCTTCCCCGAGTCGAACACGATCCTCGTGACGGCGCCGCGGCTCATCCTCGACGCCTGCGAGAAGGCGGTCCTGGCGCTGGACGTCGAGGCGAGCCAGGTCTACATCGAGGCCCGCTTCGTGGAGCTCGGCAACACCGCCTCGCGCAAGGTCGGCATCGACTGGTCGCTTTTAGGGGGGATGAGCGGTACGGCGACGTTCGGCGGCGGCATCCAGTCCACCACGATCGGCGACGGCGTCCGCGAGTACTCGCGAACGCTCACCTCCAAGGGCGAGTCAAACACCTACAAGGTCTCGAGCGACAAGGACACGAACGGCGACGTCTCCTACTTCAACGGCACGCTCAACTTCTCCCAGATGTCCCTCACGCTGAAGGCCCTCGACGCGACGGAGGACGCGAAGACCTTCTCCAATCCGAAGATCATCGTCTCGAGCGGCAAGAAGGCCGTGGTCGACATGACGACGAAGTACCCGAACGTGAAGGTCGCGGCCAAGCGCACCGAGGCGAGCGGCTCGACGTCGCTCGACATCGCCTCGAGCATGGAGGCGATTCCGGGCGAGGACAAGTTCATGTTCGCGAAGGAGGCGTTCTTCAGCTGGGGCATCTCGCTTGAGGTCACGCCGCGCATCGGCACCAACGGGCTCATCAACGTCGCGATCGTGCCGACCATCTCCTCGCAGGAAGGCTGGGTCGAAACGGGCACGATGTCCGAGAACGATTCCGGCTCGGTGTCGACGCGGTACCCCGTCCTCGAGGTGCAGCGCCTCGTCACCGAGTTCAACCTCGCCAGCGGTTCGACGGCCGTCATCGGAGGGCTCTCCATGACGAAGGAGAATCAGGTCGACAACGGCATCCCGTGGCTGCGGAGCATCCCGTGGATCGGTCCCCGCATCTTCGGCTCGCTGGAGCGCGTCAAGGAGCAGAAGGAGATCATCGTCTTCGTCACCGTCGGCCTCGTCAATCCGCGCGAGATGGCGCCTGACGCG
>CACYCW010000182.1 GCA_902773015.1 uncultured bacterium | reverse complement strand
GTCCGACGCCGGAGAGCGTGCCGCCCGTGCCGACGCCGCCGACGAACGCATCGACCGCGCCGTCGCTGTCCGCCCAGACTTCCGGACCCGTCGTCGCCTCGTGCTTCGCGGGGTTGGCGGGATTCTCGAACTGCTGGAGGATCACCGCGCCAGGCGTCGAATCGCGAAGTGCGTTCGCCTTGGCGATGGCTCCCTTCATACCCTCGCTGCCCGGCGTGAGAACGATTTCCGCTCCGTAGGCCGCCGCGAGCTTGCGGCGCTCGACGCTCATCGTCTCGGGCATGGTGAGGATGAGGTGGTAGCCCTTCACCGCCGCGACAAGGGCGAGACCGACACCGGTGTTGCCGCTCGTCGGCTCGATGATCGTGGCGCCCAGCTTAAGGGTGCCGTCCTTCTCGGCCGCCTCGATCATCGCGACGGCGATACGGTCCTTGACGCTGCCGCCTGGGTTGAAGTATTCCGCCTTCACCAGGACTCGGGCCGCGCCCTTGTTCGTTTTTCCGGAAAGTTCCACGAGCGGCGTTCCACCCACGGTTTCCAGAATGTTCTTCTTGACCTTGCTCATTTTCTTCGTTCCTTTCTTTGTTGTTTTAATTCGACTTGGCGAATCACAACCTTTTTGGTTGTCTTCGGCGCATAGTATATCACACTCCGCGTCCGAATGTCAACTGGGTTAGTTGTGTTATTTAAAAAAAAAATTCGCACCCTTCTCGGTTGCCTTTTGGAGAACCGTATGATATACTTCAACACGCTATGAAGATATCCGCCCGAACACGCTATGGTCTTCGCATTCTTCTGGACGTCGCCGTGCACGCGCAGGACGAAGTGCCGCGCACGATCAACGCGATCGCACAGTCGCAGGCGATCACGCCAGCGTTCGTTAGCCGACTTGCGGTGCCGCTAAAACGGGCCGGTCTCATTCACTCCCTGCGCGGCATCTCGGGCGGGCTCCGCCTGGCGAAGTCTCCGGATGACATCACCCTTCTTGCCATCACAGAGGCTCTTGACGGTCCCGTCTCGATTCTCACCTGCCTGTCCAGGCCAAAGACATGCAATCGGCATCTCAGCTGCCCCGCGCGGTCCATCTGGGGCGATCTGAACCTGACAATTCGCGACACCCTAGCCAGCATCACGCTCTCGTCCGTAATGAAGCGCCTCGGTCTGCGCCACGATGACGTCGACTACTGCATCTGATTCCCCTCGTCGCCCTACGCTATGTCCGAGGGTAATTGAATCGCCTTGCCGCTGACAAGGGCGCGGACGACGAGCGAGGCGCCGGAGGCGCAGTCGCCGACCGCGTAGATGCTCCGCGCGACATCCGACATAATGGCCGAGCGCGGCGTGAGAGAGAGTTTGAGCTGCTTGACGACGGCACTGTCGGACGGAACGCCGGTAAAGCCCATCGCAAGCAGAACGAGCTCGCAGGGTATGACTTCCTCAGTGCCGGGCACGGCTGCAAACTTGAGCGGACGGCCTTCAGGCGAAAGCTCCCACTTCACTTCCTGGACGCGGACGCCTTCGACGGATTCCCCGCCGAGGAATTCAATCGAATTGAGATTCCAGCGCCGCTCGCAGCCTTCGAGATGACTTGAGCTCGTCCGAAGCTGATACGGCCACGCCGGCCACGGCGTCGAGGACGAACGCGTTTCCGGCGGCTTCGGCATGATCTCAATCTGCATCACGTTCTTCGCGCCCTGTCGAATCGCCGTGCCGACGCAGTCCGAACCCGTGTCGCCGCCGCCGATGACGAGGACGCGCCTGCCCGCAGCGCTGACGGGGACGGACTCAATCTCGCCGCCGATCTGACGATTCTGCCCG
The DNA here is from genome assembly GCA_902773015.1 of uncultured bacterium. Lineage (GTDB taxonomy): Bacteria > Verrucomicrobiota > Kiritimatiellia > RFP12 > UBA1067 > UBA1067. The sequence goes on along the minus strand of CACYCW010000182.1, from coordinate 4,759 downwards.
CCGAGGAACTCAAGCGCGAGATGTACGCCCTTCTTCTCCCGGCCCGGGATCTTCAGGTCTCGAGCGGCCGGCGTGCCGATGGCAACCACGACGACGTCATTCGCTCGCATGAGGTAGTCCGCCGCGAGGTCGGTTCCGACCTCAATGCCCGTCACAAAGCGGATGCCCTCCGCCTCGAGAATCTTCCGCCGCCTGTCGATAATCTCCTTGTCGAGCTTGAAGTACGGTATGCCATAGCGGAGGAGTCCGCCGACATTGCGATTCTTCTCGTACACCGTCACACGCCACCCGCGCCGCCGCAACGTCACGGCGGCGGAAAGCCCGGCCGGTCCAGCACCGATCACGGCGACCGACTTGCCGTTCTCCGCCGCCGGCGGACGCGGCACGACCCATCCGTTGGCGAATGCGGTCTCGATGATGAACTTCTCGCTCTGACGCACCATCACGCTCTCCTCGTCGAGCTGATGGACGCAGCTCGCCTCACAGAGGGCGGGACAGATTCGCGATGTGAACTCGGGGAAGTCGCTGCTGACAGACAGTAGCTCGTAGGCGCGACGGAAGTTCCCGTCGGCGACGGCGCGGTTCTGGTCGGGAACGAGGTTGCCGAGCGGGCATCCCGCCCCGTGACAGAACGGGATCCCGCAATTCATGCACCGCGAAGTCTGCTCGCGGACGACCGACTCGGGGAGGGGGCGCTCGACCTCATGGAAGTCGTGCTTCCGCTCCTCCCGCGGCCGATAGTAATCATGAATCCTTTGCACGTTTCTCAACCTCTCAACGTCTCAACATCTCAACGTCTCAATACAGAAACAGCATATCGCGGTACTTCGGGAGCGGCCACTTGGCATCGGCGACATGATGCTCAAGCGCATCCGCGGTCTTCCGCAAGGCGATCATCCCCGCGAGAATTCTCTCGGCTTCGTTGTCGTCAAGCGCCGCGTCAAGTTCGCGAATCTCGGACTTGAGTGCATCAAGGCCCGTGCCGAGCTCGACGAGATCCTCGCTGAGCGCAGGCGTACCGCTCGTGACGCCGACATTTGTCGCCCGCTCGAGCGCCTCGGCGGTCTTGAGATACTCCTCCTTGACGGCCGGCAGGATCATCTCCGAGGCGATGTCACGGGCGCATGCGCCTTCGATGCGCACCTTCCCGACGAACTCCTCGAGGAATATCTCATGCCGCGAGGCAAGCTCGCGCGCCGAGAAGACACCGTATTTGGCGAAGAGCGCCGCGTTCTCCTTCTTCGACAGCGCCTCGAGGGCCTGCACCGAGGTCGGCGCATTGGGCAGCCCGCGCCGCGCGGCCTCGCGAAGCCAGTCCGGCTCATAGCCATTGCCGTTGAAGACAACGCGCTTGTGGACGGTCAGGGTGTCCTGTAGGATCGACTGCAATGCCGCGTGGAACGCCTCCGTGTGCTCGCCCGGCTTCGCCTTGCCCGTCGTGCCGCTCTTCTCGAGCGCCTCCGCGATGCGATCGACCGACTCCGCGACGATGGTGTTGAGGACGGTCATCGGCCCGGCGCAGCAGACGCTGGAACCCGGCGCGCGGAACTCGAACTTGTTGCCGGTGAAGGCGAACGGCGAGGTGCGGTTGCGGTCGGTCGCGTCCTTCGGGAGCGGCGGCAGGGTGTCGACGCCGATGCGCAACGCCGCCGGAGCCGCGGTGCGTGCACGTGCCCGCCCGGCGGCCTTGCCCGCGCCGCCGCGCTCGATGCGCGCGATGACGTCCTCGAGCTGGTCGCCGAGATAGATGGAGATGACGGCCGGCGGCGCCTCGTTCGCGCCGAGACGGTGGTCGTTGCCCGCGCCAGCGACCGAGGCGCGCAGGAGATCGGCGTGCCTGTCGACGGCCTCGATGATCGCGCAGAGCATCGTGAGGAAGATCGCATTCTCTTGCGGATTCGTCCCGGGATCGAGCAGGTTCTTGCCGCCGTAGCTGACAGACCAGTTGTTGTGCTTGCCCGATCCGTTCACGCCGGCGAATGGCTTCTCGTGAAGGAGGCACTTGAGGCCGTGCTTCTCGGCGACCGTCCGAAGCGCGTCCATGACGAGCATGTTGTGGTCGCAGGCGAGATTCAACTCCTCGAACTGCGGTGCGAGCTCGAACTGCGCGGGCGCGACCTCGTTGTGCCGCGTCTTCGCCGGTATGCCGAGCCGCCAGAGCTCCTCCTCGACGTCATGCATGAAGTCGAGCACGCGCGTCGGGATCGTGCCGAAGTAATGGTCCTCGAGCTGCTGTCCCTTGGCGCTCGCCGCCCCGAAGAGCGTGCGCCCCGTGAGCACGAGATCCGGACGCTTCTCCCAGAGCTTCTTGTCGACGAGAAAGTACTCCTGCTCCGCGCCGAGCGTGCAGCCGACGTGCGCGTCCGGAAGCGCGAACAGCTTCATCAGACGCTTCACCGACCTCTCCAGCGCCTGCATGGACCGCAGGAGCGGAGTCTTCTTGTCCAGCGCCTCGCCCGTGTAGGCGCAGAAGGCGGTCGGGATGCACAACGTCGCCCCGTTGCCGTGACGCTTGATGAAGGCGGGAGACGTCGGGTCCCACGCCGTGTAGCCGCGAGCCTCGAATGTGGAGCGGATGCCGCCCGACGGGAAGGAACTCGCGTCCGGCTCGCCGACAATGAGGTTCTTGCCCGAGAAAGCCATGATCGGCTCGCCGTTCTTCACCTCCAGGAACGAGTCGTGCTTCTCGGCGGTCGCGCCGGTCATCGGAAGGAACCAGTGGGTGAAGTGCGTGGCTCCGCGGTCCATCGCCCAGTGCTTCATCGCGTGCGCGACCTCGCCGGCAATCGACGGATCAAGGGGCTCCCCCTTCTCAATCGTGCCCTGCAGCTTCTTCGCCGTCTCCTTGGGGAGATACTCCTTGATGGCCTCCGCGCCGAACACATCGGCGCCGAATCCCGTCATCTTCATCGCCTCATTCATTTCGTTTCCTTTCTGATGCGGTTCTTTCACATCGCCATCCGCTCAGCAAATCCCGTGCCATCAACTGAAAAACAGTGAATGCCATTTATCCTTGCTGTGCCGCCACTGATGGACCATACATTTTATGTAATTGCATCCGCATTTCCTTACAGGGCCTGCACAAAGAGGCTCGATAAACGAATGTCCAAATCGAGATTGTATTTACCGCAAAGAGTGCAAAGGAACGCATAGAATGGCTAGAGGCAAGTTCGAATGAGTGATCCTTGAATTGCTGATCACGGCTAAACGACTCTTGGCACAGTATTTGCAACAGGCCGAAGAGAGGACTATGCGTATGAGAAACAACGAACAGCAAGATGGGCAGCTCGGGCTGTACCGGAAAGAATACGAGCACGACGCCTGCGGCGTGGGGCTGATCGCCGACCTGAGCGGCGCATCGAGCCACGATATCGTCACCGACGGCCTCACCATCCTCAAACGCCTCATGCACCGAGGCGCGACCGGCAACGACCCTGAGACCGGCGATGGCGCCGGGATCCTGCTGCGCATCCCCGATGAATTCTTCCGAGCGAAGATCGCGGATCTTCCGCCAGCCGGCGAATACGCCGTCGGCATGATCTTCGGCACCGAAGGCGAAGAGGCTCTTTTCGAGAAGACGGCAGCGGACAACGGCTGCCGCGTTCTCGCCTGGCGCGACGTGCCGGTCGATCCGATGGCGGTCGGACCGGTCGCGCGCGCCGGAATGCCGAAAATCAGGCAGGTGGTCGTAGTTGACGAGAATCAGGCTGGTGGTTCTAGCTCGCCTAGCGGTTCTAGCGACAACGCCGCATTCGAACGGAATCTGTTCGTCATCCGCCGCGAAATCGAGAAGCAGCTGAAGAACGGCTACATCTGCTCGATGTCCTCGCGCACGATCGTCTACAAGGGGCTGTTGCTGGCGACACAGATGGAGCGATTCTATCCAGACCTCGCCGACCCGCGCTTCGTCTCGCCCTTCGTGATCGTCCATCAACGCTACTCGACGAACACCTTCCCGACATGGGCCCTCGCGCACCCCTTCCGCGCACTGGCGCACAACGGCGAAATCAACACCCTGAAGGGAAACCTCAACGCCCTCTCAGCGCGTGAGCCGTCGCTTGCCTCTCCGCTCTTCGGTGACAAGATGAAGAGCCTCCTGCCCCTCATCCCGCCAGGGCAATCCGACTCAGCCGCGCTCGACAACATGTTCGAGCTGCTCGTCGCCGCCGGACGCGACGCGCCGCACGCGATGCTCATGCTCATACCCCAGGCATGGGGAGCGAGCTATCCGATGGGACACGACGTGCGCGGCTTCTGCGAATACCACTCCGCACTGATGGAACCCTGGGACGGGCCTGCGGCGATCGCGTTCACCGACGGCAAGAACCTCGGCGCGGCGCTTGACCGTAACGGACTCCGCCCTGCACGCTGGACGCTCACGAAGTCACGTCGCTTCATCCTCGCCTCGGAGGCGGGCGTGCTCGACATTCCCGCCGCGGATGTCGCGCGCCACGGACGGCTCAAGCCAGGCACCATGCTCTGGCTTGACCTCGAGCATCATCGTCTCATCGAAGACACCGAGCTCAAGAACTTCTACGCCCGACGCCGTCCCTACCGCCGCTGGGTGGAGGAGAATCGCATCCCGATACAGGGGCTCTTCACCGAAATCACCCCCTCGCGCATTCCCGCCGACCTCGCCGCCGAACAGGCACGCTTCAACTACACGCTCGAGGACCTGAACCTCATCCTGAAGCCCATGGCCGAGACGGGACGCGAACCCGTCGGCGCGATGGGCAACGACGCGGCGCTCGCGTGCCTC
>CACYCW010000181.1 GCA_902773015.1 uncultured bacterium | reverse complement strand
CAGGTCGTGGTCGGGTGAGAAATGGTTGAGCGCGTGCCGAGTCGCCGTTCGGCAGGGGCCGACGTCCTGTCGACCCCTGCCGATTAGGCTCTTTGTGGGCATGTTTGGTTTTTTGTTTAAATAATCCCGCAAACGTTGTGCGGGCCTGGTTTTGCTATAATCCCATGCATGAAACCGACATGGAAAAACGCGTTCGAGGGCATGGGAGGCGCGTATGCCGCGCTCTACACGCCGTTCGGAAAGGACGGATCCCTCAACGAGGAGATGGTCGAGAATACGATTGAATACGGAATCGCCAACGGGTTGAAGGGGTTCTACCTGACCGGTTCCACCGGCGAGGGCTTCCTGCTCTCGGTTGACGAGCGCAGGCGCGTGTATTCGCGCGCGGCGAAGGCGGCGAAGGGGCGCGCAAAGCTGATCGCGCACGTCGGGTGTCTTGCCACCGACGACGCCGTGAGCCTCGCCAGGGCCGCTGCGAAGGCGGGGATAGACTGGGTCAGCTCCGTCGCGCCGGTATATTTCGGCCAGAGCTTCGAGGCGGCGTTCGATCATTACAAGCGGATTTCGTCCGCGACGGACCTGCCGTTTATGATATACTCCCTTGGAGCGGACATCGTGCCTGACCGCGACGCAAGGTTCTTCGAACTTAAGAACGTTAAGGGGATGAAGTACACGAACTACAAGTACTGGACCGTCCAGGCGCTGCGCGACAAGCTGCCGAAGGAGGCGATATTCTTCGCTGGCGCCGACGAGCAGGTGCTGTCCGCGCTGGCCACGGGAATCTTCGCAGGCTGCATCGGAACGTCCCAGAACGTCATCCCCGCGCACTTCGCGAAGATATGCGCGCTCGCGGAGGCCAACGACTTCGCCGCCGCCGCCTCTCTGCAGGCCGAGGTCGTGAAGTTCGTGGAGCTTCTCGTCGCAAAGCCGAACGGCTCCTGGCACAAGAGCATAATGAAGTACATCGGCCTAGACTGCGGCGACGGACGAGCACCCAACGGGCGTCCGCTTTCCAGATCGGAATTGAAAGAGCTGTTCGCGCGTCTCGACGCGCTCGGATTCGTCAGACGCAACGCCGCAAAGATGAGATAGCCGTATATGAAGTGCGCACCGCTCAAACTGCCGTTCGACTACTGCGACACTCCGGACATACGGATACTGGACCTTTCGCCCGACGGAATGCCATGCATACCGGTTCTCGGAAGGACGCGCCGCAGGACTGTCGGCAGAGAGACGACCAAGGACGAGCATGTGCACAAAGAGTGCGTGGAGATTTCATTCTGCCAGCGCGGGGAGCTTGCGTTCGAGAGCATGGGCCGCGAATACGCGTTCACCCCGGGGATGGTTTTCGTGTCCAGACCTGACGAGCCGCACAGGCTCAAGGTGTTCCCGAAGGGACTTCTCATGTACTGGATGTTCTTCCGCATACCCGGCCGCGGCGCGTCCGTTCTTTCGCTTCCGCCGAACGAGTCGCGGTGGCTGGTGAAGTCGCTGCTTTCGATTCCGCAGCGACTCTTCAGGGGCGACGACGTGATCAGGGTCGCGTTCCGGCGCGTGTTCGCGGCCTACGACAGGGAGCCGCCAAGGACTCCGCAGCGCCTTCTGCGGCTCCGTCTCGCCGTGACCAATCTGCTCATGGCGGTGATCGACGCGTCCGGGAACGCGTCCGAGCGCGTCAGCGCGTCGAGCATCGAGACAGTCATGAACGAAATACGCGCCAATCCAGCCGTCCCCGTCTCCATCGACGGACTGGTGGACAGGCTGGCAATGTCCCCAAGCCACCTGATACACGGATTCAAGATGATGTCGGGGCTTCCTCCGCTGGCGTTTCGCAACGCCTGCCGCATCGCGTCGGCCAAGCGAGAGCTTGAGCGCGGCAAGGCGTCCATTGTCTCGATTGCCGCGAGCCTGGGCTACTCGTCCGCGCAGAACTTCGCGACGCAGTTCCGCATCGCCACCGGAAGAACGCCGAAGGAGTGGCGGATGATGCAATCATGACGGGAAGGGGGATTGGACATGTCCGGCTCTGACAGAACTCTGCGCTACGAATCGAAAGGGGAGCTGCACCGCGATTTCCACGCCTCCATTCTCGACGGTGTGAACTACGTTCGCGACAACTACGGGGAAGACGCCCTGCGCGAAGTCCTTTTTGAAACAGGTACAAAGGTTTACAGGACGCTGCACGAGAAGCTCGTCGCCGGCGATCCCTCCGAGCTTATCGCGTGGTGGCGCTACTACATGGATCGCGAAGGCGCCGACTATTCGCTCGACGTGTCGGACGGCGGGGCCGTGCTGACTGTGCGTAACTGCCCCGCGGTCAGGCATCTTGAAAATCGCGGCATCCCCGGCGGGAAGGGGCTCTGCGCCGCCACGCGGATTCTGAACGAGGCGTTCTGCTCCGGTTCGCCGTATGAAATAGTCCTGGAGGAGACCGGCGACCGCTCCTGCCGGCAGGTTCTGAGGAGAGTGAAATGATACCGAGCGACCATTTCGTGAAGTTCTACAACGAGATATTCAAGTATCTCGAAAAGAAGGGACCGGAGGAGCTGGACCGCTACTACGCGCGCGTGGCCGACAGACAGGCGTATTTCACCCTCGACGCGTTCAGGCGCGACGGGCTGAAGGGGATGTACGACTACTGGTCGCGCATCAAGGTGGAGGAGAACTGCGACATGGATCTCGTCCTGACGGACGGCTGCCTTGAGGTGCGGATGAACGTGTGCCCGTCGCTCTCCAAGGTGCTGGACAACGACGCCGCGCCGTGCCGCGTTTACTGCGACCACTGCCCGGGCTGGTGCGGGCGCGTCATCGCGCAGGCCGGGCACTTCATGGTGTACGACATCGTGAGCCGCACGGAGCCGAAGTGCGTGCTGTACATCTACTCTGACCGCGCGCGGGCGGAGGCGAAGTATGCGGAGCTCGTCGCGTTGCGCGGCGAAGACCTCGTGAAGAGCAACTTCGCCTGCGTGGAGGAGGGCGCGCGTTGAGACGGCTGGCCGCGTCCATCGCGTGCCTGTGCGCGCTTTCCGCCGCCGCCGCCGCGCCGCTGACCGCCGTGCAGAACGGCGACCAGAAGCGGCGGTATGAGGTGACCGTGGAGGGCACGAACTGCTGGATGCGGGCGCTGGACGGCGGAGAGGCGGCGGTGCGCCGCGAAGCTCTGCCGAAGCCGCCGCCGGAGGGGGCTTCCCTGGAGCCTGTGGGCGATCAGCACCTCGTGCTGAAGGATGCGTCCGGCGCGCCCGTGCTGTACTATCATCTGGTCACGGACCGCTGGGTGGCGGCGTCGGCGATCAGGCCGCGCAAGGGGTTCGGCGCGGTGGCGTGGTGCGTGCTGGCGGCGTATTTCCTGCTGATGGCGGGGATGGCCTGGCATTTCATGCGCAAGAAGAAGACTGCCGACGACTATTTCCGGGGCGGCGGCAGGATTCCTTGGTACGTGGCAGGAATGAGCATATTCGCCACCATGCTCTCGTCCGTGACTTTCCTCGCCGCGCCGGCGCAGTACTACATGTCCGACTGGCGGTACTTTCCGATGACCATCGGCATATTCGCGCTTGCGCCGCTCGTCATCCATTGCTATCTGCCGTTCTTCCGCCGTCTCAACGTGGCGAGCGCCTATGCCTTTCTCGAGCAACGGTTCAACTCTGCGGTGCGTCTTTTCGCGTCCGGGGCCTACGTCGTGTTCATGATCTCGCGCGTTGCCATCGTCACGCTTCTTCCCGCGCTGGCGCTAAACGCGATGACCGGGTTTTCGATCGACGGGTGCATCCTGATGTGCGGCGCGGCTACTATCGTCTATTGCGCGTTCGGCGGCTTCGAGGCCGTCGTATGGAGCGACTTCGTGCAGGGCATTGTGCTCGTGTCCGGCGCGTTTGCCATATTCTTCGCGCTTCTGCACGGCACGGACGGCGGAGTGTCGGGCGCATGGGAGATGGCCTCGGCCCACGGAAAGACGACGCTCCTTGACCTTCGCTTCATGGCGACGGAGCCGGTCCTGTGGGTGGTGCTTGTGCTGGCGTTCATCGAGAACCTGTCGTCCTACACGAGCGACCAGTGCGTGATACAGCGCTACATGTCGGTGAAGGACGAAAAGTCCGCGGCTCGGTCGATATGGTTCAACGGAGTGTTCACCGTCATCGTGAGCGCGCTCTTCTGCGCTATCGGAACCGCGCTCTGGACGTACTACCGCAGCCATCCGGAAATGCTCGATCCGTCGCTGCCGAAGTCCGACAGCATCCTGCCGTTCTTCATCGTGTCGGGACTTTCGCCGGCGCTGGCTGGACTAGTCGCCGCGGCGCTGTTCGCCGCCACGGTATCGACGCTCTCCGCGAACCTCTCGAGCGCGGCCACGGCGCTTACGGCGGACTTCGTGCTCAAGTTCCGCCCCGGCATCTCGCCCGAGGCGCAGGTGCGCTGGGGGCGCGCATTCACGTTCGCGGCGGGAATCATCGGCATCGCGGCGGCGCTCGTCCTCGCACACACCGACACTCGCTCGCTCTTCGACAAGTTCAAGGAGTTCATTTCCGTGCTGACGGCCGGTCTCGCGGGGCTGTTCTTCCTTGGGGTGTTCGTCCGCCGTGTGGGCGGCAGGGCCGCGGTGGCCGGGCTTCTGCTGAACTACGTCGTCTGCTTCACGCTTCGCTACGCGCCGCTTCCCTTCGCGCGTCCGCACGTCTTTCTTGTCGGCGGCATAGGCTTCGCGGTCTGCGTCATGTCGGCGTGGCTGCTGTCGTTCGTCGTGCAGGAGCGCACCCCCGTGACGCGCGAGGTCTGCACCCGCACGTCGTAGAAGGAGGGTGGCGCACGACATTCTTGCGATTCTCGCCGAAGGGCCAAGGCGGCCGGTCGAGATTCGCGACATGCTCGGATTCTCCAGT
>CACYCW010000180.1 GCA_902773015.1 uncultured bacterium | reverse complement strand
TGTAGAACACGTCCCAGTACTCCTGGAAGTTGCCGATCGCGTTGCCCATCGCGTGCGCGTACTCGCACATCCAGAACGGCTTGCCGGACGTCTGCCGGTTGATGTCGTCGGTGTAGTGGCCGACGATCGTCTCGACGGACTGGCCGAAATCGCCCAGGCGGCCGCGCGCGTCGAGCCACTCGACCGTCGGATACATGCGGCTGTCCACGTCCGCCGACGGGTTGCCGCGCTCCCAGTGGACCGGACGGGACGGATCGAGGGCCTTCACACGGGAGATCGCATTCGAGAAGCAGACGCCGTGGCCGGTCTCGTTGCCCATCGACCAGAGCGTGATGGCGGGATGGTTGCGGTAGGTCGTGACATGCCGGAGGTTGCGCTCCACGATGGCGTGCTCCCATTCGGGGAAGCGGCCCAGGCCCTTCTCGCCATAGCCGGCCTCGTGGCCCTCCACGTTCGCCTCGGCGCACACGTAAATGCCGTAGCGATCGCAGAGGTCGTACCAGCGGGGATCGTCCGGATAGTGGCTCGTCCGCACGGTGTTGATGTTGTAGCGCTTGAAGAGCGTGATGTCCTTGAGCATATCGTCCAGCGAGACGCTGCGCCCGTTCTCGGGGTTTGTCTCGTGGCGGTTCACGCCCTTGAACTTGATCATCTTGCCGTTCACGAGGATTGTGTGCCCGGCGACCTTAACCTCCTTGAATCCGACCTTGCGCGCGCGGATGTCGGACCCCTTCTTCACCACGAGCGTGTAGAGGTGGGGCTTCTCCGCGCTCCAGAGGCTCACGTCAGGCACCTCAACCGGCGTGCCGGAGGAGCCGGCCGCAACCTCGCGCCGCGCGGCGTCGTAGAGCTTCCACGTCGCGCCGTCGCAGCCGTCCACGAGGAAGGTCGCGTCCTTGTAGCCGTTCTTGAGCGTGGTCTTCACCACGAAGTCCCAGATGCCGTCCTTCGGCATCGACCAGAGCGCGACACGGCGGAAGATGCCGGAGTAGCGCGTCATGTCCTGATCCTCGAGGTAGCTGCCGTCGCACCAGCGGTAGACCTCCACCGCGAGCAGGTTCTCGCCGTCCTTCAGGAACTCCGTCACGTTGAACTCGCTCGGCAGTTTTGAGTCCTCGGCGTAGCCCACCTTCCTCCCGTTCACCCATACGTAGTAGGCGGAGTAGACGCCGTCGAAGCGAAGGTAGACCTCGCGCCCCTTCCAGGAGGGCGGCACGGTGAACGTGCGTCGGTAGGACGAGACGGGGTTGTAGTCCGCCTTCCCGGACTGTCGGTCGCGGATGCGCGGCCAGTCGAACTTGTGCGGATAGCGTACGTTCACGTAGCCAGGCGAACCAAAGCCGCGCAGCTCCACGCAGCTCGGCACGTCAATCGTGAACCAGTCGGCGTCGGAGAAGTCCGTGCGCCAGAAGTCCTTCACGCGCAGATCGGGATTGCCGGCCCAGGATATCTTCCAGATGCCGTTGAGCGAAAGCCGGTAGGGGGTCTCGGGCTCGAGGGCGTCCGTGAGCGCCGCCGCCTCGTTCGCGAGCGGCATGGAGTACGTGCGGGCGGGCGCGCGGTTACGGGAACTGACCGCGAGGTCCTCCCAGTCGTTCGTCTCGACCACCGTCTTCGCAGCCTCGACGCCAGCAGCCAGGGACAACACGATGGCGAATGCCGCAAACCTCCGCGCGGCCTGAATAGGCGAAACATCCAATAACGTTGTCTGCATGATCTTCTCCTCGACGTTTGCTGGGCTAAAGATGTCGGGATTGTATCAAACCATCTCTCCGTCTGTCAATCCCAGAGACGCCCCTACTACGGCCGCTGGTCGCCGATGTGACGGCGGGCGTCCTGCGGCAGACGACCTCGTCCCCTTCGCCTTCGAAGATCGCCATGAGCTTGCCGTGGAACGCCTTCATCCGCGGCAGGTGGAACATCTCCAGGCTGGTCTGGTCGCCGTTGCAGATCGCCTTGAACCGCAGCTTGCCGCGCCCGGCGACCTCGATCGTGTCGGTGGCGTCCGGCACGACCTCGCCCTTCGCATCCACCACGCTGACGGTCACGAACAGGAGATTCCCGAACCTCCGCTTCCCGAGCCTGAGATCCGCGGCCGGCCCCGCGGTGCGCACGGTCTCGGACAGGACGGCCTTGCCCCCCGCATCATACGCGACGACCTTCAGCTCGCCGGGCTCGTAGACGACCTCGTTCCAGCGCAGGCGGAAGCGATCCAGCCGCGAGGTCCGGTCCTTGCGACGGCGTCCCTGCGACCTGCCGTTCACGAACAACTCGGCCTCGTTGAGGTCTGTGTAGCAGTAGACCGGCGTGACCTGGCCCTCGCGCCCCGGGAAGGTCCAGTGCGGAACGAGATGGAGTGTGTGGGACTCGCGGTTCCAGTGGCTGCGGTACAGCCAGTAGCGGTCCTTCGGGATGCCCGCGAGGTCGATAATGCCGAAGTAGGCGCTGCGGCTGGGCCAGTACGTGTTGTACGGCGTCGGCTCACCGAGATAGTCAAAGCCCGTCCACACGAACTCGCCAATCGTCCACGGCTTGTCCTCCTGCATCGCCCAGTCGTCATCCGGCAGGTTCGACCAGGGGCAGTACTCGATGTCATAGCTCGAGCAATGCCCGTTCCCGTGCAGCACACTCTTGCCGACCTTCACCGGGAAGAAGTACTCGCCCCGGCTGGACACCGTGGAAGCCGTCTCCGCCCCGAGCACGAGGCCCGTCTTGGTGTTCCGGAGCATCTCCTCGTAGAACGGCAGGCGATAGGTTACCCCGGGTATCTCCATGACGGCGTTGACGCCGCTCTGGATCGCCTGCGGCATCCAGCTGAGCCCCTGCGTGACCTTCCGCATCGGATCGGGATCGAAACGATGGCACCACTCCTGCATCGCCTTCGACAGCTCCACGCCGACCTTCGGATCGACCTGCTCGTCGACCTCGTTCCCGATCGACCACATCACTACGCTCGGATGGCTCCGGCACTTGCGCACCAGGTTCTCGAGGTCCCGCCTCCACCAGGCGTCGAAAAACAGGTTGTACCCGTTCGCCACCTTCCGGCCCGCCCACGAGTCGAAGGACTCGGCCATCACCATCATCCCGAGTTCGTCGCAGATGGACAGCTGCCCTTCGCCCGGCATGTTGTGGGCCGTTCGGATGGAATCGCAGCCCATCTCCTTCAGGAGCGTGATCTGGCGGCGGTAGGCGTCGGCGTCGAATGCGGCGCCGAGAGGACCGAGGTCGTGATGCAGGCAGACGCCCTTGAACTTGCGGTGCTTCCCGTTCAAGGCGAAGAATCCCTTACCATACTCAAGGGTCCTCACACCGAACCGCTGCTCGTGCCGGTCCGCGAGTCGGCCGTCCTTCCCGTAGGCCTCGGCTACCAGGGTGTAGAGCCGCGGATTCTCCGGGCTCCAGGGTTCGAAGTCGCCGTGCAGAACCGTGCGGCGGCCCTCCATTGGCCGGGCATCCTCCGCCCTGGCCACGATCCGTCCGGCGTCAATGATAGAATAAGTCAGGCGAACAATCGTGCCGCGGCATTCCGCGGCCACGCTCACGGACCTGAGATCCGGCGTGTAAACCGACACACCCCATGTCCGCAGACCATCCCGTCCTCCGTAGCGAAGCTCCACCGGACGGAACAGCCCGGCGCCGGGATACCATCGCGAGGACTGCGGACGGTTGTTGAGCGCGACGCGGATCTCGTGCATGCCCGCCACCGGCGGTATCTCGACCTCGAATGCGTTGTACCCGTGCTTCCACTCGCCGACGGGGCGGCCATCGCAAAAGACCACCGGCTCGCTCATCGCGCCGTCGAAGACGAGCGCGGACCATCCGATCCCCTCCGGCAGCGAGATCCGGCACCTGTACTCCCCCTTCCCGATCCAGGGCAGGGCGCCGGTGCGTCCTGTCTTCTCCGTGGCCTTCCGTTCACCGTCCTGGACGACGGCGACCACCTGCTTGTCGTGCTCCTTGTCGAAGGGGCCGCGGATCGCCCAATCATGAGGAACTGTCACCTGCCGCCATTCCGAACCATCGCGGGAGAACTCCCACTCAACGAGGGGTACGACGCTTGCCGCGTGCACACCGACCGCGACCAGCACGGTCAACAACAGGATTCTTCTTTTCATCATCCCGGAATTATACCAAAACCGAGGCAGTGTCGTCACGCCTGGCAGGAACGTGATGCAGCCCTCGCAGCCCGGAATCGGGAATCACAAGGTCATTTCGGAAGGTACTGGCGAATGGCCGCCGCGCTGGCTCGCAGATCGGCACAGTCGCCCGGGAAGGCAACCGGCTTCACGACGAGCCATTCGACTCCGTCCGCCGCGTATTCCGCAAGAAGCCGCCTCCAGTCGACACGGTCCCTGGAGGATCCAACGCCGGCCTCGCCGGGCCTGAGACCTTTCTCATCCGCAATCGCCGGCATCACGTGAACGGTCGGGTTGCGGTGCGGATGCGACTTGAGCCAGGCATGAGGATTCTCCCCGGCAAGCACGCACCAGCCGGCGTCGAACTCCTGCTTGACAAGCGGCGAGAAGCGCTCGAACAGCCATTCGCAGACGGTCTTGCCGTCGAAGCGGATGCGGAACTCCTGGTCATGGTTGTGGTAGCCGATTTCTACCCCCTCCTTCGCCGCGACTTCCGACGCATGATTGACGACGTCGACGAGCAGCTGCCAGTCGCGCGGATTCTCCGCGCTGCCCTTGAACCACGCGACGTTGATCCGCCGCGTGCCGGCCTCGTGCGCGAACAGAAGCGTTTCGGCGAGCTTCGGCTCCACGAGCGAATCGGGATAGAGCTGGAGAGCCACCAATTCCAATCCGACCTCGTCTAGCAGCGCCTTCAATTCCTTCGCATCGCGCCCGTAGAAGCGTCCGGTCTCCACGCCTTCGTAGCCCATCGCCTTCGCCGCTTTCAGCGTCGATGCGAAGTCCTTTGCGCACATGTCGCGCACGGCGTACACCTGGAAAGCCATCCGCGGCGCGGCGTACGCCGTCATCGTCGTCACCCACGCCACCGCCCACGCGACAAGCGCGATTCTGCCTGCACGAGTCATCTTGCGCGGCCCCCGTTCTGTCACTTTCTCTTCTTGTCAAAAGCGGACTTCCGCTTCACACGGTGCTCAGCCGTGAACTCGTCGGCGAGCTTGTTGAACTTGCGGATGAGCCTCACTTCCTTCGGATCGTACGGACGGAGCGACGGACGGATCAGGTCGTGCTGCCACTTCGTGAAATCGTAGTCGTCTGCCTTGCCTTCCTTCTCGAGGTTCCAGATGCCCTCCCACGGCTCGTACGTCTGGTACTTGCCGGCGACAAATCCCCACATGTAACATCCGATACCCTCGGCCCAGAAGAACGGATAGGCGGTGAAGACGTCGTTGCCGTTCATGCGGTGCAGCCACTCGGTGATGAACATCGGACGGTCCAGCTGCGCGCGCAGGTTCTTCATCGCCACCGCCTGCATCCAGAACTGTCCATACAGATGGTAGCTGATGACATCCGAATGCTCTCCGCCCCACTTTTCGGACTGGTTGGAGGCCTCGTATTCGGCATAGTCGAGGAAAAAGTTGCGGATGTCCGACGAAAGCGGCTGGATGGGATCGATGTCCCAGCCGATCTGGAAGAGCTTCTTCATGTGCGGAAGCGAAACCATGCCGCGGTTGTTGTTGCCCGGCTCGTTGAAGAGGTTCCACATCAGGATGCGCTTGTCGTTCCGGTACTTGGTCATGATTTCACGGCACATCTCGAAGTACTTGGGGCCCATCACCGGATCGTCCATCTCGGAAAATCCAACGGCGTCTGGGAAGGAACCGTGCTGACTCTTCTTGCGTCCGCCATGATAACCCCAGTCGCAAGTCTGCGGCCCGAGTTGAACCGGCTTCCAGTACTCCTTCGGCCGCGTGCAGTCGCTCGCCAGCACCACAGTCACGGTCATGCCGTGCCGGTCGAACTGGTCGATCGTGCGCTCGAACCGCTCCATGAATCCGTCATGGTCCTGCAGCCAGACGCCGAAGCCCCATCCGCAGATGCACACGCGCATCGAGTTGAAGCCGATGTCCTGCGCGAGGTCGAGCTCGCGCTCCGCCTCCTGGAATCGCTCCTCGAACTTGTAGCCCTGCCACTGGTCCACGCGGTTGGCGCAGCTGGCGCTCATGTAGTTGCAGCCGCGGATCCACGGCAAGCCCTTGTACCATTCCCAGGCCTTCTCCTTCGGCCAAGGGCCGGTGCGTCCAGCGTTGGCGGACATCGCCGCGAGGCACACGGCCCCGGCAAGCATCAGCATCTTCTTGTTCATTCGCTCATTCCTTTCGCTTGTTTGAAGTCATCATTCGAGTCCGTAGGCGAACGCCTTGCCGTCCACCGGCAGATCGGCAAGCCCCGCGTCCGTCACGTCCAGCAGTTTCGCCGCCGAGAGCGCCTTCCCGTCCTGCCCGAGCGGAGTCGCCTTCGTGCATCCGAGGCCCTTGATCGTCTCGACCTGCATGAACGGCGCCGGCGTCAGGCGCATGCCGGAATCCTTCATCGTCAGCACGTAGGTCCCGGCGGCGGTCAGCTCGGGGAACGCCGTCGCC
>CACYCW010000179.1 GCA_902773015.1 uncultured bacterium | reverse complement strand
CCGGCGAGCGCCTTCTGGCGGCCGAGTTCGGCGAGGGACTTCGCCTGCACGATCTGCTGGTCGATCTTCTTCGCCTCCTGCACGGCGAGCTCGCGCTCGCGGATAATCTTTGCGACCTCCTGCGGGGCGAAGATGTCGCGGATGAGCACCGAGTTGAGCGAGATGCCCCACGGCTTGCAGATGCCCTTCAGATACTGCTCGAGCGAGTTCTGGAACGCCTGCCGCGATTCGCCGACGATGAACTCTGTCGCACGCTTCTTGCTGCCCTCGATTCTGGAGAACCCGCGCGCGGAGGGCAGGATGATCTTCTGGAGGATGTCGTCCATGTCGCCGACCTCGTGCGAGAGAAGCGCCACCTTGTCGAGTTCGAGGTTGAACTCGAGCGTGCCCTCGGCCTGCACGGTGAAGCCGTCGAGCGTGAGGAAGCTGATCGCGTCCGCACCGCTCAGCTCGAAGCGCTGGCTCTGCACGTTGACAATGGTGACGGAGTAGATGAACGGATTGAGCCGATGGGTGCCCTCCTTGAGTATCTCCGCCGTGACGCCCTTCATCCCGTCCTTGACGAGGAATCCGTCCGCAGCGGTCCCGTCGAAGATGTCCGAGCCGATAAGCCGTGTCACCACGCCGACGTGGCCGGGCTTGATGGTGATGTCATCGTAGAGCTTGACGTCATAGGCGTAGGGGTTGATGCGGTGACGGCCCGTGCCGAGCACGCCAGGCACGATGCCCTTGCAACCATCGTCCTTGGCGATGATCTCGCCGGCGACTAGATCCTTGCCGAACTTGCGCACCAAGACGCCGAACTTGCCAGCCGGGATGTCCATCGCGCGGAAGTAATGCCACTCCCACGTCCACGGATTGCGGAAGTAGCGCCCTTCGGGCAGCACGTCCTTCTGGATGCCCTTGTATTCCGGTCCCGGCGCGAGAATCACGTCGGCCGGCAGATTCGTGCCGGTCTTCTTCATCAGTACGGCGATCTGCCCGTTCTCGGGCTCGATACGCCAGCCCCACCAGACCCAACCCGCCAGCACCGCCAGCAAGGCGAGGATCCAAACCAGGTTCTTGCTCATGTCTCTCTCCTTTTCCCTTTCTTCTTGCCTATAACTTCGTATTGCCCACAAATCTCAATTGTTCACAATTGCCACCCATGCAAACTTCTGACAGTTGTGATTTGTGAACATTTGTGTCAATTGTCATTTGTGAACAATAGCCAAATGCAGTCGGCGGGCTCATCAATCCAACACCTTGACCGTCGGGCCAGCGCCGGAGTACGAGTCGAGTCCGCCGAAGCCGCCGTCGTCGTCCGCAACCGCGCGCACGGTCTTCGTCTTCGGACGCTCGCCGAAGAGTACCGTGCCGAGCCGCACCCACGTCGCGCCCTCCTCGACGGCAACCTCGTAGTCGCCGCTCATGCCCATCGAGAGGCGCGGCAACCCTATACCGAGCTTCTGCTCGAGGCCATCGCGCAACTCGCGAAGTCGACGGAAATACGGTCGGGCGTCCTCGGGATTCTCGCTGAACGGAGCCATCGTCATGAGACCCTCGACCGTGACGCGCGGACACGCCTCGGCGATGTGGCGCAGCGTCGACTCGACCGACTCGGGCGTCATGCCGCTCTTGGACTTCTCGCCCGAGACGTTCACCTCGAGGAGGATGCGCGGCGAGACGCCCATCTCATCAGCAATCAGGTTGATGCGGTCGGCGAGCTTCACCGAATCGACGGAGTGGATGAAGTCGAAGAGCTCGAGCGCATGACGCACCTTGTTGGACTGGAGATGCCCGATCAAGTGCCACATCGGCCCGGTGACGCTCGCGGGCTTCTTCCACGCGGTCTCCTGCACCTTGTTCTCGCCGACGATGCGAAGGCCGGCGTCCCACGCCTCCTTCACCACCTCGGCGCCGTGGGTCTTGGTGACGGCGATGATCTCGACCTCCGCCGGATCACGCCGCGCGCGCGCGCAGGCCGCGGTGATGTTACCACGCACCTCGTCCAGTATCTCCATCAGGTCTTTCATGGTGTTCTGAATGATTTGTCTGCCTCAAGGCTCACGAATTCCTCGGCGCTGCCGAAGCGGTCGAAGGCGCAGTCGAGCGAGTCGGCGGAATGGGCGTCGGCGCTTAGGATGAACCGGACACCCCGTGCGCGCAGGAGCGCACGGAAGTCCGCTGACGGATAGGCGTCATCAAGCCAGCCGCGGGAGATCGCCCCCGTATTCACCTCGGCGAGCTTACCGCTCGCCGCCACGGCATCGGCCGTCGCGGCGAGTTCGTCACGATACCAGACCGCCGCCTCGTCAAAGTAGGGGTGCTTCGCATTAAACTTGCGCACGAGGTCGAGATGACCTACGACATCGAAGTCAAAGCGGGAGACCATGTCGCGCTGCTGGGCGAAATAGGCGCGGATGAACGCCTCGGCGCTGCCGCCGAAGTGGTCGCGAATCCCCTCCGCCAAAAGCTGCGGCGAATGATCCACGGGCACACGCACGCCGTCCGTGGCGACGACGAAATGAATGGAGCCGATGATGTACTCTGGACTGATCGACGCATAGTTGGAGCGGTCAGGACTCGCCCCGCCCGGCACGTAGTCCGCCTCGACGCCAAGCCGCACGCGAATGCGCCCGGCGTATTCCGCCGCGAGCGCGCGGATCTCCGCCGCGTAGCGCGGCGCCTTCACCGGCGTCAGCACCCATTCGGTGTCGCTCTCGGGCAGCATCGAGTGGGACGAGAACCCGATTTCGTCAAACCCCTTCTCAAGAGCCGCCTCGATCATCCGGCGAGGGGTGTCCTTGCCGTCGCACCAGGTCGTGTGTGTGTGGTAGTTCGAGCGCATTAAGAGGGATGGGGCCAGGTCAGTCGCGTTCGAAGGCGCGGTGGGCGATGTCGGAGCGGTGGAACGACTTCTCGAAGGAGATGCGCCCGACCGCGGCATAGGCCCGGTCGACCGCCTCGCGCAGCGTCGCCCCAATACCGGTCACCGAGAGGACGCGCCCGCCTGCGGTGAGCACTCGATCTCCCTCGGCGCGCGTGCCGCAGTGGAAGACGATCGCGTTCGGCATCTCGCCGCCCAGACCGGAAATCTCCTTGCCCTTCTCGTAACCGCCGGGATAGCCGCCGCTCGCGATGATCACCGTCGCGGCGGACTCGTCCCGCACAACGACATCCGCGTCCGAAAGGCAGCCGGTCGCCGCGTGAAGGAGCGCGGTCGCGAAACTGCCGCCGAGACGCGGCAGCACGGCCTCAGTCTCGGGATCCCCGAAGCGCGCGTTGAACTCGACTACGTTCACGGTCGAGCCGCTCTTCGCGAGCGGTCCGTGCGGATTGGAGTTTTCGTCATTGACCATCAGCCCGGCGTAGAGGATGCCGCGATAGGTGATGCCGCGGCGCTTCAATTCGCGCACGACGGGCAGGATGATGCGATCGCGGATGAGCGGCAGCTTGTCGGAGGTGATGACGGGAGCGGGCGAATAGGCGCCCATGCCGCCGGTGTTGGGTCCCTTGTCGCCGTCGAAGACGCGCTTGTGGTCCTGCGACGAGGGCAGCAGCACGGCGCGCTCGCCGTCGACGAGCGCAAGAATCGAGCACTCCTCACCGTGCAGGAACTCCTCGAGCAGCACCTCCGCACCGGCGGCGCCGAACTTGTTTGCGACGAGCATGTCGTCGATCGCGGCCTCGGCGTCCGCTCGGGTCTCGGCGACGATGACGCCCTTGCCGGCGGCGAGACCGTCCGCCTTGACGACGACAGGCAGTCCGTAGTCCGCAAGCGCGGCCTTGGCGGCCACGGCATCGGTAAAGGTCTGGGCCTTGCCGGTCGGAACGCCCGCGGCGTCCATGACCTCCTTGGCGAAGCGCTTCGAGCCCTCCAACCGCGCACCGGCGGCAACGGGGCCGAACGCGACGATGCCTTCCGCCGCGAGCGCGTCCACGAGCCCCGCTACGAGCGGCGCCTCGGGGCCGACCACGACGAGGTCAGGACGCTCCGCCTTCGCCCAGGCGACGATTCCGGTAATGTCCTCCGCCTTGAGGTCGACGTTCGTCGCCACGGCGCGCGTGCCGGCGTTGCCCGGTGCGCAGAAGAGCTGGTGGCGCTCCGCATCCTGGGCGAGCCGCCACGCGATGGCGTGCTCGCGCCCGCCCGATCCGACTACGAGTATCTTCATATCACTTTGTCTTCGGCAGCGTCAGCTTCTGGCCGACGCGAAGGTTGTCGTTCTTGAGCCCGTTCATCTCCTTGATCCGGCCGACCGTCGTGTTGAACGCCTGGGAGATGAGCGAGAGGGTGTCGCCCGACTGCACCTCGTACTCGATATGCGGGCCGACGACCACCTTGCGCTCCGACTTGGGCTGACGCGGCGCGGGGGCGGGCGTCTGCATCTTCGCGAGGCGGTCGGAGAGGTCCTTCACGATCTCGCCGCGCTGACTCTGCATCTCGCGACGCAGCTCGGCAACAGCGGCCTTGAGCGAGGCGATCTCCTGGCGAAGGCCCTGGGTCTCACCGCTGCCGCCCTCAAGGCGATTGACGCGGTTCTGCAGTTCAGTGAGGTTCGTCTGCAACACGTCGACCTGCCCCGAGACGCGCTGCATCTCGGCGTACGCCTGCTGGCGCATGAAATCGTCCTTGCCCTGACCGGTCGCGACCGCTGCCGCTACCAGCGCGGCCACCATCGTCATTCCTCTCGCCTTCATGTCATTGTCTCCTTGTTGTCCTGCGTTGTCGTTCAGAAAATCCAGAAGAGGAGCCAGAGCGCCGCGAATGTCGCCGCAGCTCCCCAGAAGCGGATATGCCGCCGCCGAATCTCCTCCTGGCGAATCGTGCGCCCGAACGCCCGCATGCCGCCGCCTGAAATGTACCTGAAGAGCTTGCCGCCCGCCGTGGTCGGACCCTCGAGGATCCAGGGGCAGGTGGAACGCGTGTACTTGTGCGCGTCCTCGACAAGCGACGTATGGAGCTCTCCCGTGCTCACGGCAGTTTCAGCGTGTCACCCGCGCGCAGACGGTTGTCCGCAGGGATGAGCGTCTTGTTTGCCTCCTTGATGAGCTTCCACGCCGACTTGCGCCCGTAGAAGCGACGCGCAACGCCATAGAGCGTGTCGCCGTCCTCGACGATGTAGGTGGGCGGATGCTTCGGCACGGCCGCGGCGCGGCGGGCCTTCTCGGCCGCGGCGGCGGCACGGGCAGCTTCACGTCGGGCGACGTCCTCGGGCGTCTGCGTCGGCAGAAGCGACGAGGAGTCTTCCTTCTCGCCGTCCTCCTCGCCCCGCAGCAATGCAACATCCTTCGACATCTTGACGCGATCGGTCTCGTCCTCATCCAGCTCGTCGAGGAGGTCCTTCGCCTCCTTGACCGAAGTAGGGGCGGTGGTGACGGCGACTTCCTCAGCTTTGGGAGCGGCCTCGCCCTTGACGATCTCAATGAGGCGCGTGCGTTCCGCGAGGAGCGCGGAGAGACGCGTTCGCATCTTCGCAAGATCCGACTCGGCCGCAGCGGCGCGCTGCGTCACCGCCTTCAGCTCGCGATGCGAGACCTCAAGCTCCTTCATGAGGCCGTCGGCCGCCGAAAGGCCGTATTTCGACGCGAGCATCTTGGCGAGCTCCTTCTCGCATTTCGCCATGCGGTCACGCGCAAGCGGCGCCTTGTCGCTCTCGGGATGCTGCAGGAGATACTCACGGTAGCCGAAGTAGGCGCCCAGGTGGTCACGTTTCGAGTCTTGCAGAAGGCAGGCGAGCTGGAAACGCGCGCTGGCATTCGCGGGATCCGCGCGGATCACCTTCTCGAAGCCGCTCACCGCGGCGTCGATCCGCCCTGAACGGTAGTCGTCCATCGCCGACTGGTAGAGTCGGTCGGTGCGCTCGTTCCGCAGGTCGGCCCTCTCTGCCCGGTCACACGCGGTCAGCGCCATCAGCGCCGTCAGCGTCATCAGCACCTTCAGATTCCGTCTCATCCTCGTCTTCCTCCTCTTCGTCCTCGTCATCATCATCGTCATCGTCGAACTCGTCCGGCGTGTCATCGATGAAGAAATCGTCATCGTCGCCGCCTTGCGCGGAGCCCTCGAGCGGCAGCTCGTCCGCATCAGGCGCGGCAGCGCCTTCTTGAGAAGCCTCCTCGGCGACCTCAGCCGTCTTCGCCTCCCCGGCCGAGGACGCCGCGCTCTCGGCGGCAGCGTCCTTGGCGGCGACCTCCAGCTCGAGCTTCTCAGGCCGACGGTACTGCTCGGCTTTCTTCTTCGGATTCGACCGCTGCAGGGTCGGATCGAGCTCATTGAGCTGCTGCAGGGACGCCAGGCCGAAGTGGTCGAGGAAGAGCGCGGTCGTGCCGTAGAGGAACGGATGCCCGGGCAGCTCGGACTTGCCGACGAGGCGGATGAGCTGCAGATCCATCAGCGTCTTGATGTTCGCCGAGACGTCAACACCGCGGATGTCCTCGATCTCGCTCTTCGTGATCGGCTGGCGGTAGGCGACGATCGCGAGCGTCTCCAGCGAGGCGCGTCCAAGCCGGCTCGGACGATCCATCTTCAGCATGGCCCGCACATATCGCCCGCAGCTCGGCTCGGTCTGCAGACGGTAGGTGCCGCCCGTACAGACGAGACGGAAGCCGACCCCGCCGACCTCTAGGGCCTTTTCGAGGCCGCGCAGCGCAGCATCGATCTCCTTCGACGTGCACGTGCGGTAGACCTCCATGATCTCGTGGTTCTCCCCCTCCTCGGCCTCCACGGCACGCACGGCATCACGCAGTTCCGTCGCCGTGAGCGGCACCTCGCTCGCGAACAGGAGCGAGCCGATGATCTCCTGGAGGGATCCGGGAAGGGGTATCTTCACTTCGTCACTCATAGTCGTCTGGCTTCTCCAATGGCAGGTCGTCGGGTTGCTCCTTCGACGCGAGAATTGTGATCTCGTGGAACTCGGCGTTCTGGTAGATGATCACGCGATGCTGCCGCAGCAGCTCGAGGAGCGCGAGGAAGGTGACGATGATCTCGCCCTTCGGCGCGCGTTCGGGATCGAAGAGCGCGAGGAAGGAGACCTGTCCCTCCCGGCGCGTGCGCTCAAGCACATAGTCCATCTTGTCCGGCACCGAGAAGCGGACGCCCTTGAGCTCCTCGTTGGGTAGCTCGTTCGCGCGTGCGAGCACCTCCTGGAACGCGGTCAGCAGATCGTATAGGTCGAGGTTGGCGAGCGCGCCAAGGGCATCCGCCGCAGTCTTCTCGAACTTAGGGCGGCCCCCGCCGTAGTCGAATGAGTTGGCGGAGAGCGCCTCCATCGTCTCGAGCCGTATCGCGGCGTCCTTGAACTTCTTGTACTCGACAAGCTGGCGCACGAGATCAAGCCGCGGATCGACCCAGTCATCCTCATCTCCCTCCTCGGCAGTCCGACGACTGACGGGCAGGAGCATGCGGGACTTGATCACCATCAGTGTCGCGGCCATCACGATGAACTCGCCGGCAATGTCGAGATCGAGGCGACGGGCCTCCTCGATGAACTTCATGTACTCGGCTGTGATGTGCTCGATGGGAATGTCGTAGATGTCGAGCTCCTCCCGGCGAATGAGGTAGAGAAGCAGGTCAAGGGGCCCCTCGAACACATCGAGGTTCACCTTGTACTCATCCGCGAAGAGCTGCTCCTGAGCCATTTTCCCTGCTGATTATTCCCGAGAGTATGGTACCATAAATCATCCGTTTGCGTCAACACGCCCGGAGCGTCCGAACGACCACACGGAGAAGCCGACGACGCCCAGCGATGCGGCGACCGAGACGAGCCCGAAAACGACAGTGATCGGTGGGATTGGATTCGGCTTCGGCCGCGGGCCATGGGGACTGAGCAGACTGACGACGAAGTAATCGGGGTGGCCGAGATAGTTCGCGACCGAGACGATGCGCCCGGCACGCGCCATCGCCGCCACCTGCGGCTCCTGGAACTGCTGCCGTGTGAGAATCGTCAGACTCTGGCCGAGCCCATCCCGACGGGATTTCGCGACGCTCACGGGCGCGCAGTAGAGATGGGCGTTCGCCGCGAGCCCGATGAGCCCGGCGGCAAGCGCGACGCCCAGCGCGTACGGGACTAGGCGCGCGAGGCGCGGACGCGACGCGAACAGCGTCGGCATTCGCGCCAGCGCGAACTGCATGCCGTAGGCCGCCAGCACCGCCAGCGCGAACTCCGTGAGATGGTGCCACTTCACGGGACAGCGGATGAGATCGCCGAACGGCAGAGAGAAGACGATCCGATAGGCGGGTGCAAAATAGCGCCCGAGCGAAAGCGCGTAGAAGACAAGCGCGGCGATGGCGAAGAATGACACGTCTGACCGCGCCGCACCCGACCGGCGTCGGCATAGCGAGAGGACGCCGATGATCGCGAAAAGACACGTGAACCATCCAACGAGCAGCGAGTGCTGACGATAGTTGCCCTCCTTGGCGTTCAGCGGACGCCCGAGGGCACCGGTGTAGGGCCGCACGCCGCGTCCGCGGTTGACGGACAGCACGAACGGGCAGCTCGTGTCCCCGTTGACGCGCGGCACGAGGAACTCAAGCGTCTCGTTGGGCGGCAGCGACCAGTTCGTGACGAACTCCCAGCGCTTCTCCTCGTCGGACGCGCCCTTCTGGGTGATGTTCTCGCCGCGGGCGATCTGGTCCTCACGGTCCTTGAGCGCACCGGCGGCCGAGTTGCAGAAGTTGGGCAGCCCGATGAGCGCGAACGCCGCGAGCGCCACGAGCGCCCCCTTCCACGGCAGCCGACGCTCGCGCCAGCAGCACCAGAGGAAGTACGCGGCGGTGAAGATCGAGAAGAGGAGCCACAAGTCCTGCTGGTTGTAGCCCGCCCACGAGACGACCGCGCCGAGGAGAAGCCAGTGGCGGAGCCGACCCTCGCGCACCGCGCGATCGGCGAGACCGAAGCCCCAAATGCCATGCGCCATCCACTGGAACCAGCCATAGTGACCGGCTGAGAAAAGCGTCAGCCAGTAGCCGCTGAACGCCAGGAGGAGCCCCGCGCCGCAACACGCGAGAGGCGGAAGTCCTCGGCCGCGGCAGAACCACGCCATGCCGAGCGCAGCGAGATAGAGGGCGAGCGCGTACTTGAGCTCTACCCAGAGGTAGGGCGAGCCGATGAAGCTGATGATGTCGAACGGGATGAACCGCCCGCCCTCCAGAAAGGACCGCAGGGTGCGAGCGGCGTCATCGGGGGCGAACGACGTCGGCGCGTCAGGCATGACAGGCACGAAGTCGAGCGACCACGTGCCCCAGAAGACGAACGCGACAAGCGCCGCGAATGCCGCCGTAAACCCCGCGAACCAGAACCAGCCTCGGCGCGAGATCCTACCAAGGGGTCCGAACGCCATCAGCCGATCTTGCCCAACGCGATGATCGTGAAGACCATCGTGAAGATCGCAACGGTCTCGACGATGCCGAGCGCGCCGAAGTAGTTGGTGAGGCCCTGCCCGGTCTCGGCCTGTGCATCGCAGGCGGCGGCCGCAGCCCGCCCCTGGAAGAGCGCCGAGAGTCCAATGCCGAGCCCGGCGAAGATCCCCAGCAGAACGCACGCGAACCCGGCGCCCTCAGCGCTCTTGCCGAGCATGATGAACATGAGGATCATCCCGTACAGGGTCTGCGTGATCGGCGCGCCGACCAGACCGAGCAGGATGAACGGCGCGGGCTTGTTAGCCGCATAGCACTTCTTCCACGCCCCGACCGCGGCAGCCGCCGCGAAGCCGGTGCCGAAGGCTGAACCAGCCGCACTGAGACCCAGGCACGCGATCGCGCCCGCAACTATCATAGGATCCATTTTCTTTACTCCTTTGTCTTTCGGAATGGATGGAAGGCAACGCCGGCCCAGCTGATGCCCTTGTGATTCGAGAACTCGAGCGTGTTGAGCCGCACCGCGTGCACGAGCACCGACAGGGCCGCCATCGCGAGGTTGAGCGCGTGGCCGACCAGCAGGATGAGGACGAGTGGCAGCCACTTGATCCAGATCGGCAACCCCAGGTCGATCGCCATCATGTTGAAGTTCTGCGCCACCTTCACCGACGCGAGCCCCACCGCGAAGAGGCGCACGTAGCTGATGATGTCGCCCAGCACCGACATCGCGTTCAGGAAGAGCATCCCTTTGCCGATGCCCTTCGCCTGCACGAACACCGTGAGGAAGGAGACGCCGAACACACACATGCACCACGTCGGCACTCCCGGGAAGATGCCGACGATCGAGTTCGTGAGCACGTACATGAAGAGGATGATGCCCGCCCAGCCGAACTCCGTGAGGCACGAACGGTCGTTGAGACGCGCGAAACCGCTCCAGAGTCGCGCCAGCAGCAGGTGCGAAACGCCGATCGTGAAGCAGAGGAACATCATGTTGTCGTACTCGTGCCCCGCCGCCGCGCCGGCGCCCGCGAGCCACCGCACCGTCGGCCACTCCGCGCACCACGGGATGCCCGCCCCGAACCACGTGTTCGACAGCGCCCCCCACAGGATCGTCGCGGACGAGAAGACCGTCAGCAGCACGAACCAGCTGCGCGTCAGGCGCTTCTTGAGCGCGAGCGTCGCGATGAGGAAGATCGCCCCGTACGCACCATCCCCCACCAGCATCGCGAAGAAAAGCGCGAAATAGCACATGAACGGCACCGAGACATCCGACTCCTCGTACGCCGGCGCGATGCCCAGCCCGGCGAAGAGCGCCCGGACCGGACGGAACAGCTTCGGCGGATCGATGAGCGTCGGCGGCGTCTCGCCTTCCGCCGATGCCCGCAGGAGAACGCCCCAGCCCGCCTCGCGCGCCGCCGCGACAAGTCGCTCGGCCGCGGGACGCGGCACCCACCCGGAGATCACGGCGACCGCGCCCTTCTCGGCCAGCAGCTCGCGCGCCTGCTCGAAGGCCATGCGGTCGCGCAGCGCCGGATAGCGCGCGAGGATCGCCTGGTCATCGGCCGCCGCGATACGAGCGGTGTCGACCGCAATGCGCTGCAGGACGCGCGAGAGCTTCTCGCGCATCCGCGACAACCGCATCTCCGGCAGCTTCTCGGGCAGCTCGCCCTTCAAGTCGATGCCGCGGTCAAGAAGCCGCTTCGCCAGCACGGGATCGAAGTCGCCGTATGGTTCGTAGAGGCGGATCTCACGCTCCAGGCACTCCTGCTCGGCAACGAGCGACATGCGGTCGGCGTCAAGCGCGAGCACCTCGGCAACCGTGCGCTGACGCACCTCCTCGGAAAAGCCCTTGCCGCGCGCTTTGAGGATGAGTCGAACCGCCAGCTCCGCGTCTTCGATCTCGCTCTTCGCCGCGATGACGGACGCCCCGCCGGCGGACGCGAGATCGAGATGCACGACGCCCAGCGCACGCAGCCGCTCAAGCGTCGCATCCCGATCGGACGCGACGCACACAAGATCAAGGTGATCCATCCGGACGATCATGCCGCTTCATCCTCCTTCGGCACCCGGGACTTGGCGATCTTGCCGCGCGTCACCGCCGCCGTCTGCTCGTCGCCAAGCGCGATCTTGATGACGCGAATCGCCTCCTTGCAATCCGGTATCTTCACCTTCTCGAAGAGATTGACACGCTGGCTCGTGAGCTGCAGCTCCTCGGCGACCAGCCGCCGCTGCTCCTCGTAGATGGCGCGCTTGCACTGGAGCGAAAGGATCTTCGTCGTCGCCTCCACCGCGTCGTCGACCCACGCCGGCGTCGCCCATGCGTCCACCTCGCGCACGTCCGTCTCAATGGACTCGAACGTCGGTATGGTGACCCCGGCGATGTTCGCCGTGCCGGTGCGGATGTCTTTCACCTTCACGAGCCCGGCGATGAGACTCTCGTCGGTCGCGAAAAGGCCGACCCAACGGTCAAGCGCCACACGCACCGCCGTCTCCTGCGCGCGCGTCTCCTCGGCCTTGCTGACAATGCCGGCGATCTCGGCCTGGAGCTGCTGCTTCTTGAGCTGAAGCATAGGCAGAAAGCGCTGAAAACGCTTCAGCGCATCCGTCTGGGCCTTGAGCTCAGTCTTCGTCAGCCTTATTCTCGCCATGTAAGGTCTATTATATCATATTTTCCCGACACGGAAGCGATGAAAAAATGGTATAATCTTGCGCATGACAGGCAAGGACAGGTCGCCTCTGAGGCTCGAGGGCGTCGGCATCGACGGCATCTGCGCGTTTGTGCCGGCGAACGCCGTCGCAAACGACGATCGCATCGCCCGCACGACCGGCATCGCACAGCGGCGCATCGCCTCTCCCGGCACGACCCCTGTCAACCTCTGCGTGCAGGCCGCCACCCGGGTTCTCGCCGACACCGGCGCGCGCCCCGACGAGTTCGGCGCCGTCATCTTCGTCTCCTTCACCCAGCGCGACCGCATGCCCTGCGGCGCCGCACAAGCCCAGGCCCGACTCGACCTGCCGCCGAACGTCATCGCCTTCGACGTCTCCCTCGCCTGCTCCGGCTGGGGATACGGACTCTATCTCGCCGGGCTCCTCGTCCGCGAGACCGGACGCAAGGTTCTCCTCCTCGACGGCGACGTGCAGTCAGCCTTTCTCGACCCGGACGACTCCACCACCAGCCCGCTTCTCGCGGACGGCGGCACGGCGACGATCATCTCCCCCCGCGACGACGACGCACCGCCTTGGCGCTTCGCCTTCGCCGCCGACGGCGTCAAGGGGGACGCGCTGCGGCTCCAGGATGGCGATCATATCCGCATGGACGGCTTCGGCGTCTTCCGCTTCGTGGCGACCGACGTGGTGCGCGAGGTGCGCACGTTCATGGAACGCGTCGATGCAGACCTGCCGGGATCGGCGGACGCCTTCGTCGCGCATCAGGCGAACGTCTACATGGTGCATCAGCTCGCGAAGAGCCTTGGGTTCGACGAGCGCCGTACGCCAATCTCCTGCGACACGCTCGGCAATCTCGCCTCCGCCTCGGTGCCAACGACGATCGCCGCGAAGTCAGTGCACGGCCGCGTGCTCTTCTCCGGTTTCGGCGGCGGACTCTCCACCGCCGTCGGACTGATTGACATTTCCCCTTCCTGCCGTCTCTCACTCGTCCACAACCGATAGGTCGGTAATGGTGAAATCGGCAGACGAGCCATGGGACGTGTCATCCACGCCCTTCACACAGTCGACGTAGTTCGTCTTGCCGAATGCAGACACGGCGGCTGCAAGCAGCAACGCGATGACGACCTGTCTCATGCCGATCACGTTCCTTTCCTTACTTCCCATGCCAAGTGTTTACCATATCCATCACTCGCTCCGCAAGGCGTATCATGCGAAACAGCGATGCCACAGTTCAGTCGTTGAGCGGGCTGAAGGCGTCGGCGTCGGTCTTCTGCGGCGCGGTCGGGTTGTCGATGCGGCCCTTGTACTCCTCGGCGATGTCAGGAGGGATCTCGTAAGGCTTCGAATGGTCGACCTCCCACTGCTTCCAACCCGGCTTGCGGAACGGATTGCGGAAGGTCTTGGTGAGCCGCTTGCGCTGCTCAAGGTGCACCATGCACGCGCGGATGCAGCCGCATGCGCCCTCGACCGCGCGCCCATAGCCGTACTGGCGGGGGTATTCGCCGTCGAACGGCGAGACCTCGTGGTTCGGGCCGCCGTGCAGCCCCTGCTCGCAGGCGAGCTCATCGAGCTTGCCCCACTCGACCTCATGGCCGGCGAGCGTAACCTTGACGGACTCGTTCATCGAGATCGCGTGCCCGCGGCAGTTGCGCACGCAGAGCTTGCAGCGGTCACAGATGTGACCCTCGTAGATCGGGTCGTACTTGTCGAACTCCGCGTCCGTGAAGAGCATGGCGAAGCGTACGCGCGGACCGAACTCCGGCGTGAGGAACATCTTCGACCAGCCGAACTCGCCGAGACCGGCGAGATACGCCGCGATACGGAAGTGCACGAGGATGTCGGGCAGCGGCTTGTCGTCCGCCACCGGTCGGCTCAGGCCGTGGCGGAACTTGCCGGTGACGGGGTTGATGCAGTCACCGCCGTTCGCGTTCTGCAGGGGGATGGACTCGAAGCCGCGCTCCTCGAGGTAGGAGTTGATCTTCCAGAGCACCATCGGGCCGTGCACCTGGTTGATGGAGGCGTAGCCCATGCCGGGGTAGTCGATGAAGCGCGTGCCTTCCTCGATGCCGCGCAGGAGCCCTCGCGGAATGCGAAAACCGAGCACGATCATCGACTTCGCTCGCGGGAACATGTAGCGCGGGTCGTTCTGCTTCGGCGCGCCCTCCCAGCGGGACATCGGCGCGATACCCACGCAGTCCGCGCCCACTCGCTTGGCGAGGGACTTGATCTCGTCCGCCGTGACATCCTGGAATTCCACGTCAGGCCACCTCCGCGCCGCTCACCGCGTTCGCGTCCACCCCGGCCGCCGCCTTCGAGCCGTAGTTGGACTTGATGTTGTAGTTGGTGTAGGCGTCCTGCGACTCGATCATGCCCTTGTACTCCTCCTGCACCTCCGGAGGCAACTCATAGGGCTTCGAGTGATCCACCTCCCACTGCTTCCAGCCCGGCTTGCGGAACGGATGGCGGAAGCCGTGCGACATCTTGCGGCGCTCCTCGAGGTGCACCATGCACGCACGGATGCAGCCGCAGCTGCCCTCGTGCGCGAGGCCGTAGCCGTACTTGCGCGGGTAGGCACCGTCGAACGGCGAGAGCTCGCGGTTGAGGCCGCCGTCGCGGAACGCCCGCGAGCAGGCGAGCTCGTCGCGCTTCGCCCACTCGACCTCCACGCCGCCGATCACCTTCTTCACCGTCTCGTTCGGCGAGATGGCGTTACCGTGGCAGTTCTTCACGCACTCCATGCAGCGGTCACAGATGCGCCCGGTGTAGATCGGATCCGGCTCGAGCTCGGCGTCGGTGAGCATGATCGCGAAACGCTGGCGGGGACCGAACTCAGGCGTGAGGAACGCGCGGGAGTAGCCGAACTCTCCAAGGCCCGCGAGGAACGCGGCAACGCGAAAGTCGACCGCGACGTCAGGCGCCGGCCAACCTGGCTTGACGGGGCGGCTCCACCCCTTGCGGAAGTTCCCCGTGAGCGGATTCACGGCCTCGCCGCCGGAGACGTTCGCCATCGGCACGGCCTCGTAGCCGTGGTCCTCCAGGTAACGGTTCACCTCCCACAGCACCATCGGCCCGTAGATCGAGTTGAGCGCGGCATAGCCCATCGTCGCGTAGTTAAGGTAGTGCGTACCCTCCTCGACACCGCGCAGCGAGCCGCGCGGAATGCGGAAGCCGAACACGATCATCGACTTGGCGCCGGGAAAGATGTAGCGCGGGTCGTGTTGCTTGTCCACGCCCTCCCAGCGGGACATGGGCGAGATGCCGACGATGTCGGCTCCGCATTCTTTTGCCTTGGCCTTCACGTCGGCCGCAGTCAGTTCGCATTCGTAGGACATGAGAAGTTGAGATGTTGAGGGGTTGAGAAAGCGATGGCTATTTGTTGAGGCGGCGGAGGATGGGGATGAGGGCGAGTCCGGAGACGACGGCGATCGCCGTCATGACGCTCGCGATCGCCATGCGACCGTAGATCCAGTAGCCGGAGGCGAACATCACCGCGTAGATGCAGACCGACGCGACCGTCATCGCCAGGAGACCCCAGGCGATGTCATGCCCGTTCGCGCGCACGAGCGACTGGAACGACACGCGCTTCGCCGTCTCCGTCGGCGGCGTCAGAAGCGTCACGCCCACCCACGCCGTCGTGGTGATAGCCATCACGATCAGCAGCCGGTGCCATGCCAGGAGCTCCGGCCCGCCGAGATGCGGGTAGACGAGCTGCAGGAAGACCGCCACGACGAACGAGACCGCCATCGCCGTGACCTCGCTCCAGGCGTTGATGCGCATCCAGAACCACCTCAGCAGGTAGATGAGCCCGGTGCCCGCGCCGATCTGAAGAATGAGATTGAAGACCGCCCCCGCCGAGATGAGCAACGGCGCCAGCGCACCCGAGAGGACCATAAGCACGACGACCGTCCAGCGCCCCACCACGATCAGCTCGCGCTCGCTCGCCTGAGGGCGCACGAAGCGCTTCCAGAAGTCGTTCGCGATGTAGTTCGATCCCATCGAGAGATGTGCCGCCACCGTCGAGAAGAGCGCCCCCATCATCGACGCGGCGACGACGCCGAGCCAGCCGTTCGGCACAAACGTCAGCATCGCCGGATACGCCAGGTCGCCCTTCACGAGCGCCGGGTTCACGTTCGGGAACGCCTTCTGCAGCGAGACGAGATCAGGGAAGACGATGAGCGACGCAAACGCCGTCAGGTACCACGGCCAGGGACGGATCGCGTAGTTCACGACCTGGTAGAGCACCGACCCGGCGACGCAGTGGTTCTCGCTCTTCGCCGAGAGCATGCGCTGCACGATGTAGCCGCCACCGCCCGGCTCGCTGCCCGGATACCACACGTTCCACCACTGGATCGCGATCGGGATGACGAACACCGCGACGAAGACGTCCGGATTCGAGAGGCTCGGCAGAAAGTCGAGGCGGCTCTGCACGACCGGGTTCGCCATCATCTTCGAGAAGCCGCCGACAGCCGGGTGGGCGAGTGCGTAGTAGAGCCCGACGAACGCGCCGACCATGATGACCGCGAAGAGGAAGAAGTCGGTATAGATCGCCCCGCGGAAGCCGCCCAGCGCCGAGTAGACGATCGAGCAGATCGCCGTCACCGCAATGACCGTCCACTGGTCGACGCCGAAGAGCACCTGGCCGATCTTGATCGCCGCGAGCATGACGAGCCCGGTGGTGATCACATTGAAGACGATGCCGAGGTAGACGGCGCGGAACCCCCGCAGAAACGCCGCGGCCCGTCCCGAGTAGCGCAGCTCGTAGAACTCGATGTCGCTCTTCGCGCCCGACCGCACCCAGAGCTTCGAGTAGACGAACACCGTGAGCATGCCGGTGAGGAGAAACGCCCACCACTTCCAGTTCTCCGAGAGGCCGGTGTTGCGGATGAACTCCGTGAACATGTTCGCGGAGTTCGTCGAGGTCGATGCCGCGCACATCGACACGCCGATGAGCCACCACGGCATCGACCGACCGGAGAGGAAAAAGTCCTTCGCGTCCTTCCCGGCGCGCCGCGAACATGCGAGCGCGATGCCGACGAGCGCCGCGAAGAATAGCGCGATTGCTACCCAGTCCCAGGCATTGAGCAGTACAGTCCCTTTCATGCCGGCATTTTACTACATTCGGCATCTTCCTGAACAGCCAAAAATCCGCAAAAAATATATAACAGAAGCGAAGCCCCCTGTGCCCCACTATGTTTTCCGGCAGGATTATGCTATACTTACCCCATGCCACGAAAGAGATCAAATGGGGAAAAATCGGTCGTCATCTCGCTCTGGTCCGCCGGCTCCTGCGGCAGGAAGCAACTTGAGGGCATCCTCGAGTACGTGAACCGCCGCCAGTGCCAGTGGAACATGCGCATCATCATGAATCCGGATGAGCTCACGGCGGACGAAATCGCGCGGGAGGGGCGTGACGGCGCGGACGGATTCATCGCCTTCGTGAATCCCGAGGCCGCGCCGGCGCTCGCCGCCTCGTCCGTGCCGACCGTGCTGATGTCCTTTCCCCTCCCCGTCTTCGCCCGCCGCAAGACCGGGCTCGTGAAGCTCGTCAACAACAACGACCTCATCGGACGGATGGGCGCGGACTACTTTCTCACGCTGGGGGTGTTCGCCTCATACGCGTTCGTTCCGGACGACCAGAACCGCGGCTGGTCGCGCATGCGGGAACGCGCGTTCTGCGCGCGGCTGGCCGAGCGCGGCATCGCCTGCAGCGTCTTCGGCCGTCCGCGCGAGGAACTGGGGGACTGGCTCGCCGGGCTGCCGAAGCCGGTCGCCGTCATGACGCCCTTCGATCTCCGCGCCAAGGAGGTCCTTACCGTCTGCCGCGCCAGGAGGCTGTCCGTGCCGAACGAGGTCGCGATCCTGGGGGTGGACGACGACAGTCTCATCTGCGAGATGTCGCGCCCCTCGCTCTCCAGCATCCGGTTGGACCAGATCGCCTACGGGCGAAAGGCCGCCGCAATGCTTGACGAGCTGATGCGCGCGCGGAAGGACGTGCCATCGCGGACGCAGATCGTCGAGCCCGGCCAGATCGTCGAGCGGGAATCGACGCGCGCGTTACCGCCGGCGGTCCTGCTCTCCCGGCGGATGCAGGCGTTCATCGAGAGTCATGCGACGGAAGGCCTGTCGCCGGATGACGTCGCCCGGGCGTTCGGCGTCTCGCGCCGACTCGCCGACCTGCGCTTCCGCCAGACGTCCGGCACGACGCTTCGCCGCGCGATCGAGGCCCGTCAGCTCGCGGAACTGAAGCGACTCCTGCGCGAGACGGCGATTCCCATCGCGAAGGCCTCGCTCCAGTGCGGCTTCCACAGTGCGCTGTGGGCGAAGTACGTCTTCAAGCGCAATGTCGGCATGACCATGAGCGAGTGGCGCCGCAGTGGGCGTTGATCGGCCTCAGGGCACCATCGAGTCGGCGTTTCGCGCGACGCCGCAGAAGTAGAACTCCTGGCCGGTCGCGTCCATCACGCCGCGCCAGAGGTCGCCCTTGAGCGACACGGTCTGCCGCTCGATCGTCGCCATGTTGATCGGCACGAGCGTGTAGCTTTCGCCCGTCGTGCCTACGACGCAGTTCGTGCGCCCGGCCATCGCCGCGTGGACGGCGTTGCGCGCCAGCAT
>CACYCW010000178.1 GCA_902773015.1 uncultured bacterium | reverse complement strand
TCTGGTCGGTGGACCGGAGCGGCGGACGCTTCCTCGCGGCGAACTCCTCGCCGGCCGAGCTGTTGGATTTCTTGAAAGCCATTTTGCCTTTCCTTACTTAGAAGTTGAATTAGAACGGGATGTCATCCGGATCACTCTCGGGGACCACCGGCGCAACCGAGGCCTCCGCCGCCCTGGGGGCGGACGAGAGACGCTCCCCCTGAGGGAGGAACTTGATCGTGGAGGCACGCACCTTGAGCTTCTGGTGCTTGACGCCGTCCTTCTCCCAGCTGTCCATCTGAAGACGGCCCTCGACGAGGATCGAACGACCCTTCGCCAGGTACTGTCCGCAAAGCTCGGCGAGCTTGTCCCACGCGTCGACATCGACGAAGACAGGGAACTCCTGAAGCTGCCCGTTGCGGTCGCGGCGACGCTCGTTCACCGCGAGACCGAGCCGAGCGACCTTCATGCCGCTCGAGCCGGTCGTGCGGACGTCGGGGTCGCGCGTCAGATTGCCCATCAGAATGACCTTGTTGAAAGACGCCATCACGGCACCTCGCTTTCCTTGTTCGTTACGCCGGTTCCTCGGTCTTGGCCGCGAGCGCGGCGGCCGCGGCCGCCTCCCTCTTGGCCTGGATCGCGTCACGCTCCGCGCGTTCATTGGCGATCTTCGCCTCGCGACGATCGTCGACGGCGAGAATCTGCACGCGGAAGACCTCCTCAACGAGGCGATAGCGCTTCAGCAGCTCGTCGACCTTCAGCGGATCGAGCTCGAGGCGCACCTTCACGTACACACCCGCGTCGTGCTTGCCCATCGGACGCGCGAACACGCGCTTGCCGAGCTCGACCTTCTCGAGGACGTTGCCGCCGATACGGGTCACCTCCGCAAGGGCCTTCTCGAGATTCGCCTCAAGGGCCTCGTTCCGCGCGATGCCCACGAAGATGTAGAGAGCGTCGTACTTCTTCATCACTTCTTCTCCTCCTTCTTCGCATCGGCCGCCTTGGCGTCACCGGCCTCCTCCTCCTTGCCCTTCTTGATGACCTCTGGAGACTTCGCCTCCTCGGCCGCGGCCGACGCAGAGGCCGCCCCCGTCGCCGGTATGTCATCCGGCGCCTTGACGACCGCCACCGCGAGCTCGCCGCGCGTGACGACCGTGTACTTCTCGCCGAGCTTCAGGTCGCGCACGAAGAGCGTCTGATCCAGCCCGAGCGACGTGACGTCGACGTCGAACTTCTCCGGGATGTCCGTCGGCAGACAGTCGATGTCGACCGAACGCAGCACCTGCTCCAACACGCCGCCGCCGATCTTGACGCCCGTCGCCTCGCCGACGAGATATAGCGGAATCGTGACGCGCACCTTCTCGGAGAGCGACACTTCGCTGAAATCCACGTGAATCGGCGTGCCCTTGAGGACGTCGTTCTGCATCTCGCGCAGAAGCGCCGGGACCTCCTTGCCGCCCATGTCGAGCGTGACGAGGAGCTGCTTGCCCGATCGCCCGCGCATCGCCATCATGAAGTCGTGCTCCGGGAGCTTGATGAGCTCCGTTCCGCCCTTCTTCATCTTCATCACCGACCCGGGGATCATCCCCGTCCGGCGTAAACGACGGACAGCGCCGGTGCCTTGCTCGACACGCGCCTCCGCCTTGATCCTTATCTGATCCATTTCTGCCTTTTCTGGTAATTTCCCGCGATACTCTCGCGCACCCGCGCTACACTCTCACGGTCAAAACGCGCGGATTATATCAAAAATGCGTAAGTGAAGTCAATGGCGAATCTTTCACAACTTCGCAAAAGATTATGGTATAATGTGCGCCATGCGAGTGGTGTTCATGGGTTCGTCGACGGCTTCGGCCGAGTGCCTCCGCGCGATTCTGCGCGAGGAGACGCTCCAGGTCGTCGGTGTCGTCACCCAGCCGGACCGTCCCGTCGGTCGCGGCAAGGTCCTCACGCCCTGCCCCCTCGCCCAGTACGCGACCACCCGGGGGCTCACCGAGATCATCAAGCCCGAACGTGTCAACGACGACGAGCCGATGGAGCACATCCGCGCCTGGCGCCCAGATGTCGTGGCCGTCGTCTCCTACGGGCAGATCCTTAGGAAACCGCTCCTTGACCTGCCGCCGCACGGCTGCATCAACTGCCACTTCTCGCTCCTGCCGCGCTACCGCGGAGCCGCCCCGGTCATCGCGGCGCTCGAGGCCGGCGACCGCAAGACCGGCGTCACCGTGATGCACATGGACGTCGGCCTCGACGACGGCCCGATCCTCCTGCAGAGCTACGAGCCCATCTACCCCGACACGACCGGCGGCGACCTCATGCGCGATCTCGCCATCGCCGGCGGCGTCACCCTCGCGAAGGCCCTGCGCCTGATGGCCGCCGGCACCCTGCCGCCAGAGGTGCCGCAGCAACACGAGTTTGCCACCTACGTGAAGAAGCTCCGCAAAACCGACGGGCTCATCGTCTGGGACTCGCCGGTCATCGAGATCGAGCGACGCATCCGCGCCTACAATCCCTGGCCTGGCTGCTACACGTTCCTGCCCGAGCGCTTCCGCCGCAAGGGGACCAACGGACGGCTCGTCGTGACGCGCGCGCGCATCGTCCGCCTCGAGCCGGGATGGCAGGCCGCGGCCCCCGGCACGGTGCTGAAGCTGGACCGGCTCGGCCCGGTCGTGCGCGGCCACGACACGGCCCTCCTGCTCACGGAGGTGAAGCCAGAGGGCGGCTCTACGATGGACGGCGGTGCCTTCCTGCGCGGCCGCCCTCTCGTGCCCTTCGAGGACCGGCTCGTCTAGGCTGCGCCCCGCCTCAGGCCTCGGGCCAGAGCTCGTGGGCCATCTCGCGGAGCTTGTACTTCTGGATCTTCTGCGACGCCGTCATCGGGAAGATGTCTAGGAAGTGCACGTACTTGGGTATCTTGAACCACGAGATCTTGTCCTTGCAGAACGCCTGCACGTCATGCTCCGAGAGCGTCACGCCGTCCGCCGGGATGATGAACGCGGCGGGCTGCTCGCCGTACTTCTTCGAGGGGCAGCCGACGACCGCGACGTCCTTCACGCCCGGCATCGTGCCGAGGAAGTCCTCCACC
>CACYCW010000177.1 GCA_902773015.1 uncultured bacterium | reverse complement strand
GACGGACTCCAGGCGTACGGACTCGTCAACACCAAATGGGCGAATCCGGTCGTCCTGAGCGGCGCGTCGAAGATACGCGTCGAGATCGTCCCGCCAGACGCGGCTTGGCTTGACGAGGCCCACGACGGATATCGCATAGGGCTCTTCACGGTCGCCTCGCAGGCGACGGCGGAGTCGATTCTCGGCAATATATCCTACAACAAGAGATACGCCAAGAACTCGCTCGCGCTTCGCGTGGTGCAGAACGACGCCTCGTCGTATACGGTCGAAGGCGTGTTCACTCCGAAACCCGGGGTCTTCATATCCGTCTGGTAGCCATGCGCAAGACACTATGCTTCTGCCTGATGCTCGTCGGCGCGGCGGGCGTGGCGGGCACGCCGGACGGCGCGATCGACGTGCGCGTGCGCCAGACCCCCGGCGGGCCTCGGATATTCGTCGACGGCAAGGCGATCCGTCCGCGATTCTTCTACGGGTCGCCGCCGTGCCTGTGCCCGATATCGTTTGAGCACGTCAGGGAGTTCAACATACCGTTCCTTGCGGAGGAGGATTCCGGCAACGTCACGGTCGCCATCGACCTTGTCGACGAGAAGGAGAAGTTGTGGCTTTCGCGTCCTCGGCTCGTCGACGAGACGGCGGGCGTGACGAACAGCCTGTCGGTGCGCGCCCGTGGCGACGGCGTGCAGCACTACAGGCAGACCGGCCTCAAGGTCAGAAAGGGGCATTTCTACCGCTTCCTCTTCGACCACCGTGCGGCAAGGTACAGGACGTTCTTCACGCATCGCGTGTCGTATGTGCGCGGCGACGGGACGGAGCGGACGCTGCCGCTGCCGTACTGGGACACGCTTTGCGACACCGTGCGTCTCGCCGCCGGGGCGGATGTGAACCTTGTCACGTTCTCCACCGACACGTCGTGGGGCTGCGAGAGATGGTGGAGCGAGAGCGGCGATCCTTCGGCATACGCCAGGATCGACGAAACGTGCCGCGCTCTCATAGCCGCGAACCCGAAGGTCCTTCTCGTTCCGCGAGTCAGTGCAAACGCGCCGCCATGGCTGCTGAAGCGCCGTCCCGACATGCGCATGAAGTTCGACAACGGTCAGACGTGCGAGATGTCCTCCGTGTCCTGCCGCGACTACCGGAAGGAGGCCGTCGCGCAGATCGAGCGGCTCGCCAGGCATCTGCGCGAGACGTTCCCGCGCAACTTCGCGGGCATGCACGTGTGCGGGCAGAGCTCGGCGGAGTGGTTCTACAATCTGTCCGACACGAAAAACCTCTCCGGCTACGACGTACACACAAAGGAGGCGTTCCGCAGCTGGCTGGCGCGGCGTGGCGCGTCCGACGCGGCAACGGCGGAAGTCCCATCGCCGGAGAAGAGGCGTACGGTGCTCCCCGGTTTCCGCTACGACCCGGTCCGCGACAAGCGCATCCTCGACTTCATCCGGTTCCGGCAGGAGGAAGTCGCAACGCTTATAGACGAATTCGGCGCAGCGATAAAGCGAGCGACCGGTGGACATTCGCTTGCGTTGTTTTTCTACGGCTACACGTTCGAGAACGGGGCCGCGCCGGCGGGCGCGGGAGAAACGGGGCATTTCGCCCTCGAATGGCTGCTGAAGAACGGCAGGGGGCACGTCGACGGGCTGTCGGCGCCGCTGAGCTACCAGACGCACAGA
Organism: uncultured bacterium; assembly: GCA_902773015.1. Taxonomy (GTDB): domain Bacteria; phylum Verrucomicrobiota; class Kiritimatiellia; order RFP12; family UBA1067; genus UBA1067. Next base: position 2,823 of record CACYCW010000177.1, on the reverse strand, counting down.
TGGCCGGGTCCGCTGACCGTCATGGGCGCGGCGGAGACGATCCAGCGCCATGGCATCCTGTGGATCAACGAGAACGACAACCGCACGCACCACGAGGACATCTGGGACCACGGTGGGCAAAAATACAGCGATCCGTGGCGGACGCAGCAGTGCTTCATGCGCGACTCCGCCGTGCAGATTCTGCGCGGATACGGAGACTGGTGGATGGACCTCTTCGGGCGCGGCTGGTTCCGGGACGAAGACGTCTGGAAGGTCCGCAGGAAGTTGAACGCACTCGACGACCTCATGCTCGCGAGGAAGAAGCCGTATTCGCCAGAGGTGGCGGTGGTCGTCAACGAGGAGAGCTTCCTTGGAAACGGCTGGGGCAGCAGACCAAGGATGCTGAAACTTCGCGAGAGGGGCGGATACGGGACTTGCGGCGCTACCTACGGACAGTATCTGCTGAACGACGTGCTTGCGGATCCGCCGGACGCAAAGCTGTTCGTGATGGCGTTCGTCCCGGACATGACGGAAGCTCAGCGCGAGAAAGTGCGCCAGCTGAAGGCTGCGCGTCCAGACGCGGCGTTCCTCGACGTCGCGACGGGAGAGGAACTCACGGCCGCGAACCTCGCCTTGTGCGCAAGGCGGGCGGGGGCGCACCTCTACACGAAGCCGGGAGAGGCCGACATTGCGTCCGCAGAGGGAATCGTCATGGTGCAGGCGCAGAAGGATGGGCCGGTTGAAATCGACTTTGGCGTTGATGCGCAGGTACGCGATTTCCTCACGCACGCCGCAGTGGGGCAAGGCCCCAGGGTAAAGCTCGTCTTCCGGCGCGGCGAAACCCGCATCTTCGACGTGCGTCCCCGGTCTGCGGAAGTTCGCGTAGCGGAGCAGTTCGGGTATTCGCTCGAGGACTCCACGCGCTACCTGCAGGCTGCGCTTGACTCCGGCGCGTCGAGAATCGTGCTGGAGGCGAAAGACGGCCCGTGGATCACGTCAAAGCCGCTGAAGGGCCGCTCGAATCAGACGATCGTGTTCGAGAAGGGCACCTGGCTTCAGGCCAAGCGTGGATGCTTCAAGGGCCTGGGGGATTCGCTCCTGTCGTTCGTCAGCTGCACCAACGTCACTGTGCTGGGCGCTGGGCCGGACGTCTGCGGGCTGAAGATGTGGCGGTCGGACTATGATGACAAGTCTTTGTACAGGCATTCCGAATGGCGGCACGGACTTGCGTTCCTTTCCTGCGTCAACGCGAGGGTGGAGGGTATCTCGGTTGTCGACACCGGTGGCGACGGACTCTACGTTTCCACGTCCGACATGAGGAAAGACCATGACGGACGCCGTGGATGCTGCAATGTCGCGGTGAAGAACTGCGTGTTCGATCGCAACTACCGGCAGGGGATATCGATCATTGGCGTCGATGGATTCTTCGCCGAGGATGTCGTCATGGCGAACACCAAGGGCACTCCGCCGGAGGCGGGAATCGACTTTGAGCCGAACAGACCGTGGCAATGCATCCGAAACGTCGTGCTGCGCCGGTGCCGGATGGAGGGGAACGCCGGGAACGGCATCGAGTTCGCGCACGGCCACCTTGGCGCGATAACGGAGGCGGGTTCGATACTTGTGGAGGACACGCTTGTCTGCGGAAACGCAAAGGGGTTCTACTATCCCGTCGGAGAGAGTGACATGGATGCCGCTGCTGATACTGGAAGCGTGCTGCTGCGCGGCTGCACGTTCCGCGAAACGCGCGGGCAGGCGGTATTTGTAGGCAAGCGCCCGAACTGCCGCGGCTCGGTTTCGTTCGAGGACTGCCGCTTCGAGAACTGCGGGACGGAAGCCCCGGACGAACCGGACTTCCGTCTGTCGATCTGCGGACACACGCTCTGCGAACCCGATTCATTCAACTTCAGCAATGTCACGGTGGTTAGGCGGAATGACAGGCCTTTGCTCAAGATCCCGGAGCGCAAGGCGCCGTACCAAGGTGCGCCGACGAGGGTGACGGGAAGCGTCCGCGTAATTGCAGACGGCAAAGACAGCCTCGTTTCGTTTGACGACGAGTGGAACAGGGTCAACTGCCCGTTCAGGCCGGTTGTCACGCCCCCGGCATTGTTCAAGGTTGTCCGTCCCCTTGGCGCTATGCAGGTCTTCGACGAGCGGCCAGGGGAGCAGCTTCCGTGCGCTCCGGCTTTTGTCCGCGGACGCGGACGGTTCGCGACGTTCCGTGCCGCAGCCGGGCAGGAGGTCCGGATTAAGTTCGTCGTGGCGACGATAGGGGCGCGCACGTTCGATGCAACACGCAATCTCGTGATCCATCCGCGCGGCGAAGACGAGGTTGTCGCGAAGATTGAGCCGCCGAGAAGCGCGAAACCCGAGATTCGGACGTTTGTTGCGCCGCGAACCGGCTTCTACGACATCTACTACGACACGGCCTACAACGGGGTGGCGATAAAATCCAGCAACGTGCCGGTGGCGTTGGATGCCACGGAACGCGCGGTGCCTCTGGTTGGTGTGGTCGGAACCTGTGGTCGGTGGCTTGCGGCGGCGAAGGAGTGTCTGATGATTTACGCGCCACGGCGTTCGAGGGTCGAATGCAACGTATCTTGCACCGGCGGAGAGTGCGTCTCGCTTGCGCTCTACAATCCGTCTGGCAAACGCGAATGCTGGATACCCACCGTCGAGGGTATCGGCCGTTGCCAGGCGGAGGCGGATGTCGACGGGTTCTGGGGCATAAGGATCGGCGAGCCGGAATACGGTGCATTTGAAGACCATCATCTGGGCGTTCGCGGCGTTCCTGGCTGGATATTCCTCTGCCAAGGGCGATATTGGAAGTAAAGGTAAGACGAGGGG
>CACYCW010000176.1 GCA_902773015.1 uncultured bacterium | reverse complement strand
CGGCAAATGCGGCGGGTGAAAAGCGAAGCTTTTGAGGGTAGCCGAAGGCCGAGCGGTTTTGCTATAATGTCACAGGCGACATGTAAAATCGCAAGGGAAAAGACAGAACGTGATGACGACAACGACAGCACTGATCGCGGCGGCACTCCTGACATGGCCGGAGCCGACGGAGGAGATGAAGCCATGGGTCTACAATTGGTGGATGGGCAGCGCCGTTGATGCGCCGGGACTTGAATACCAGTGCAAGGAGCTCGAGGCGAAGGGCTTTGGCGGCTTTCACGTCATCCCGATTTACGGGGCGAAGGGGGGCTACGAGAGGAAATGGCGAACCCTCCTCTCCGACGAGTGGATCGACAGCTGGAACCTCGCGGTGCGCACGGCGCGTCGGCACGGCCTCGGCGTCGATCTCACGATGGGCAGCGGCTGGTGCTTCGGCGGGCCGTGGGTGACGACGAACGACGCCGCCTCCAGTGGCATGAAGGTGAAGCGCGCCGGGCCGGGCGGACAGGGCTTCATGATCGATCCGTTCAGCGCGCAGGCGATGTCCAACCACGTCGCGCAGTTCGCCGCCGCGTTCGGCAAGGGCGGTCGAGCGGAGCGTCCCCGCGCCTTCTACCACGACAGCTACGAGTACTACGGTGCGCGCCCGAAGCACGGCGAGAGCATCGAAGGGGGCATGCTCGAGTGCTTTCGCGTGTGGACCGACTGGTGCCGCGCGAACGGCTACCTGACGCGCAACGAGGCGCACGGATCCCCCGCCGGCTGGCTCGACCTCTACATGCTCGCGGACATTCCCGAGACCGAGATGTTCGGCAAGGGTAACCGGGACATCCTTGTCTCGAAGTTCGCCTCGTCCGCCGCGCACGCGAAGGGCACCACGCTCGTCTCCGCCGAGTCGTGCACGTGGATCGACGAGCACTTCCACGAGCGTCCCGCCGAGATCAAGCGATTCATCGACCGGCTGTTCCTCGCCGGCGTCAATCATGTCTTCTACCACGGGTTCTGCTACTCGCCGGTCGACGCCGTCTGGCCGGGCTGGTGCTTCTACGCCTCGTGCGAGATGAACCCGCGCAACCCGATCTGGCGCGAGATGGGTGCGGTCAACGCCTACCTGACGCGCTGCCAGTCGCTCTTCCAGACGTGGACGCCCGACAATGACCTGCAGCTTGTCTTCCGGCAGGACTTCGGCGGCGAGCAGATGTCCGTGCACAACAGCGGGAAGTGGTTTTACACGAATCCGGCCGGGCAGCGGGCGAAGGACATGTGGGAGCGCGGCTACCAGTTCGACTACATCACCGAGCGGATGACGCCGCGGAGCTCGGGCGAGCCGCGGCCGAGTCCCTTCAACCTGCGGGCGAACGGGCTCATGTCCACGCGCTGGCGCAAGGACGGCCGCACGATGTACTTCGTCGTCAATCCCGGCGAGATGGCGAAGACCGTGCGTGCGGAGAATGCGTTCACGGTGATGAATCCGCTGGACGGCGCGATCTGCGCGGTCCGGGAGTGGACGCTTCACGGCGGGCACTCGGCGTTTCTCGTCTTCGAGGACGCGGGCGTGGTGCGCGTCACGGACGCGCCGCCGGCGGAGGCGGGCCGTCCGCTCGCCGTCACGCAGTGGACGCTCACACCTGTCTGCGGCGGGCCGGCGCTGCCACCGGCGACGAATCTCACGACGCTCGTGAGCTGGAGCTCGTGGGATGACGCCTTCTCCGGCACGATGCGCTACGAGGCGCGCTTTGACGCGGCCGATGCCGCGGCGGCGAGGTGTCTCGATCTCGGCGAGGTGCATGAGATCGCGCGTGTGCGACTGAACGGCCGCGACCTCGGCGTCCGATTCATGCCGCCCTATGCGTTTGACCTGCCGCCCGGGCTGCTCAAGGCGACTGGCAACGCGCTCGAGGTCGAGGTCACCTCGCTGGGTGCGAACCGGGTGCGCTGGAACGACCGCACGGGCGTGAACTGGAAGTACTTCACTGATGCCAACATGCTGAGCAGCGACTACCGCCGACTTGACGCGTCGAAATGGGCGGTCGTGCCGTGTGGCCTCCTCGGCCCCGTCACCGTGCGCTCCGACGCCGATGCCCCGTCCGATCTCGAGTCGGGCTTCGATCGGCCGCCGAATTCCGCGAAGCCGCACACGTGGTATCACATGATGAACGGCAACGTCACGAAGGAAGGCATCACCTGCGACTTTGAGGCGCTTGCCGCGGCCGGGTTCGGCGGCGTGCAGATGTTCGACGCCGGCTGCGCCATCCCTCGCGGCGGTCTCGATTTCAACTCGCCGGAGTGGTTCGAGATGTTCCGTCACGCCGCCGCCGAGGCGCGGCGCCTTGGTCTCGAGATCTGCATCCCCAACTGTTCGGGCTGGTCCAGCTCGGGCGGTCCGTGGAATCCGCCGTCGAACGCGATGAAGCGCGTCGTCTTCACCGAGACGCACGTGCCTGGTCCCTCGCGCTTCCACGGGAAGCTCCCGCGCGAGCGCAACGACAACGGCTATTACGACGACATCGCGATTCTCGCCTTCCCGCTGCCGCCGGCGGAGCGCGCCGACCGCGTGTTTCCCGTGCCGCGCGTCGAGACCCCGCTTGACGCGCCCCCGGACGTGGCGGCGCGACTCGCGGACGGTCGGCGCGACGCGGTGCTGCGCCTGGAGCGCGGCGATAAGGACCGCAACGTCGTCACGCTCCACTATCCCGAGCCCGTCACCGCGGCGGGGATCGTCTTCCAACTCGCCGGTGGCGATAACTGGGGGGACTGCGTACGCCCTGTCGTCGAGGTGTCGGCCGACGGCAAGCGCTTCGAGGAGATTGCGCGCCGGACCGTGGTGCTGACGGAGTCCGGCTCGCGGGACGAGTCGATCCGCACCTTCCCGTTCGACCGCACGGCGACCTTTCGGACGGTGCGCGTCCGGTTCGAGTTCTTCCGCGGCGGACGCATCAGCGAGTTCCGACTCGGCGAGCTCGCGCTCTCGTCCCACCGTCGACTCACGGACGTCGCCGCGAAGACGTTCGCGATCCGCCATCCGATCGTCCCCGACACCGGTTCCGTCGCGCCCGACCAGCTGGTCGGCAAGGACCAGGTGCGCGTTCTCGCGCGTCGGCTAGGCGAGAGCGACACGCTCGACTGGGAGGTGCCTCCGGGTGAGTGGGTGATCCAGCGCATCGGCGTCATCTGCAACGGCCGCCGTAACCACCCGGCCTCCGACTGCGGCGTCGGGCTGGAGGTCGACAAGCTCTCCGCCGCCGCGATGGACTACCACTTCGACCAGTACGTCACCCGACTCTGCCGCACGCTCGGTCCGCTCGCCGGGCACGTGTCGAGCGGCTTCAACAACATCCTCGTCGACAGCTACGAGGTGGGTTCGCAGAACTGGACGCAGGGGCTCGATCGCGAGTTCGCCCGCCGCTGCGGCTACGACCTCACCCCCTACCTGCCCGTCTTCGCGGGGCGCATCGTCGGCTCGCTCGCCGAGACCGAGCGCTTTCTCGAGGACTTCCGCCGCGTCGTCGCCGATCTCTTCGCCGTCAACTACGCGGGTCGTCTCGCGGAGAAGTGCCACGAGCACGGGCTCCTGTGCTCGATCGAGCCGTACGGGAACTGCCCGGCGGACAACCTGCAGTACGGCCAGTACGCCGACATCCCGATGGGCGAGTTCTGGAGCCAGGCCTTGCGTCCGTACACGGCGGGCGACGGCAACTCCAAGTTCGTCTCCTCCGTGACGCACGTGTGGGGGAAGCGCTACTGCGCGACCGAGTCGTTCACGGCCTCGCCCGGTCCTTTGGCGGGACGCTGGATGACGACGCCGTTCAGCATCAAGTCCCAGGGCGACCTCGCGTTCTCCGACGGCGTTAACCGGCTCATCTACCATCGCTTCACCCACCAGCCGTGGCCGGGCGATCGCTACTTGCCGGGCATGACCATGGGCCGCTGGGGCATGCACCTCGATCGCACGCAGACGTGGTGGCCCTACGCGAAGCCGTTCTTCCGCTACCAGACGCGCAGCCAGTACATGCTCCAGCGCGGGACGTTTGTGGCGGATGTCCTTTTCTTCGCAGGCGAGGAGGCACCGAACCAGGGCGGCAACACCGACGGTCGTGCGCGCGCCGACACCCCCTACGCCGTGCCGGAGGGCTATGATCGCGACATTTGCCCGACTGACGCGCTGAAGGCGTTGCGTGTCGAGAACGGCGAGCTCGTCGTGCCGGGCGGCGTGCGCTACCGCCTGCTCGTGTTGCCGGCCGTCGAAGCGATGTCGCCGCCGCTGCTCCGCACGGTCGCCCGGCTGCAGCGCGAGGGCGCGAGAATCGCGTGGACGAAGCGTCCCGTGCGCGCACCCGGGCTCGCGTTCGGCGACAAGGGCGATGCGGAGGTGAGACGACTGGCGGACGCGATCTTCGCCGCCGGCGTTCTCGAGTTGCCGACGGGCGAGGCGCTCGCGCGACTGGGCGTCGCGCCGCAGATCACATGGAACGCGAAGGAGCTGCCGAAGGATGTCAGGCGCGTCAACTGGATCCACCGCCGCGAGACTGGGGCGGAATGGTTCTTCGTCGCGATGCCGACGCGCGAGCCGGCGGAGGCGGAGCTGTCCTTCCGCGTGAGCGGACTTGAGCCCGAGCTGTGGAATCCCGAGAGCGGCGTGCGGACGCCGGCCGCGGTCTGGCGCGAGGAGGGCGGCCGCACGATCGTGCGCGTGCCCTTCGATGTGAGTGGCGCGACGTTCGTCGTCTTCCTCCGGCCCGCTCCCGCCGCGCATCTCACCGCGGTCACAGTGCGCGCGTGCCCGGCGCCGCCCGCGCCGCCGCCGAAGCCCGGCGAGCTTGTGGTGCTGCGGGCCATCTATGGTGCGGGCGGGAAGAGTGCCGACGTCACGGCCCGCCTCAACCGGATGCTCGCGACGCATGCCATCGACGAGGTGCTCGGGAACTCGCTCATGGGCGGGGATCCCGCGCCCATGCAGCCGAAGAAGCTCGATCTCACCTACGTCTACCGGGGAGAGACCAACGCGACTCTGATCAGCGAGTGGTCGCGCCTCACGTTGCCGCCGGGCTGCATTCGGCGGATCGAACCGCTACCGCTCGAGTTCGTGCCCGGGGCGGATGGCGCGCCGAGGGCATGGGCCTGGCGGACGCTGGAGGCGACGCTTGCCGATTCGTCCGGCGCATCGCGCACCGTGGCGGCCAAAGTGCCCGTGCCGCAGTCCGTCGAGGGCCCGTGGGAGGTGAGCTTCCCGAACGGCTTCGCGCCGAACGCGCTCGCCAAGGGTCCCGAGGAGAAGGTGACGTTCGACCGTCTTCAGTCGTGGAGCGAGCGGCCCGAGGAGGGCGTGCGCTACTTCTCCGGCAGTGCCACCTACCGGCGGCGCCTGACGGTGCCGGCGAACGCACCGAAGGGATCGCGCCTCGTCCTCGATCTCGGCGAGGTGCGCGAGGTCGCCGAGGTGACGGTGAACGGGCGCACCTACGACCCGCTCTGGCGACCTCCGTTCCGGCTGGACGTCACCGACGCGGTGAAGGACGGCACGATCGACCTCTCGGTTCGCGTCGCGAACCTCTGGGCGAACCGTCTCATCGGCGATGACCGGACGTGCGCGCCGGACTGCGAATGGCAGGGCAAGGTGGTGAGGGGCGTGAAGGAGATCGGCATCCGCCGCATCCCCGACTGGGTTAAGGCGGGCAGGCCCTCGCCGACAGGGCGCCACACCTTCACGACCTGGAAGCACTGGGACAAGGACGACGACCTGCTGCCTTCCGGCCTCATCGGCCCGGTGCGGCTGCGCGTCGTCGTCGAGGCTCGCTGAGACAAGGAGAGACATGGCCGATGGAGACTACGAGAGAAGAGATGGACGAATGGCTGAGATCAAGCGACTCGAAGGACTACTTCGAGCTGCTCGCGTTTCCCACGGTGGGCGCCCAGAAGGAGCATCTCAGGGACTGCGCGGTGTGCGCGACGTGGTTGAGGAAATGGCTAAGGGGGATCGGGGCTGAGGCCGAGCTCCTCACCGCCGATTTCAACCCGCCCGTCGTCTTCGCCGAGCTGAGGGGCGCGGAGGGCGCGTCGACCGTGCTCCTCTACGGCCATTACGACGTGCAGCCGCCGGATCCGCTCGAGGAGTGGACGACGCCGCCGTTCGAGCCGACGGTGCAGGACGGGCGCATCCACTGCCGAGGGGCCCAGGATGACAAGGGCCAGCTCTTCGCCTTCCTCTGCGGCGTCAGGGAGCTTGTCGAGTCGGCGCGGGTGCGCGGTGCACGCGACTTCCCGAACCTGAAGATCGTCCTGGACGGACAGGAGGAGAGCGGTTCGGTGGGGCTTTTCAGGCTGCTGGAGGACCGCGCGTTCCGTCAGCGCCTCTCCGCCGACGTGATGCTCGTGAGCGACACCTCCGCCGCGCCGGGGCTCCGTCCGGCAATCGTCGCCGGTTTGCGTGGAGTCAATCATTTCACGGTCACGCTCACCGCAGCCAACCGCGACCTCCACAGCGGCGAGTACGGTGGCATCGCCCCGAACGCCGCTCAGGGGATGGCCGAGCTGATGGCCTCGCTTCACACGGGAGACGGCGCGATCGCCGTCGCCGGCTTCAGGGACGGCATCGAGCCGCCGACCCGGGAGGAGCTTCTCGCGGCCGAGGTGGGCATGGCGGACGAGGAGGGCTACGCCGCGGACATCGGCACCCGCCCGTGCGGCGGGCAGCTCGGCAAGACGATCGTGCAGCGCAACTGCTTCGAGCCGACAATCGAGATCAACGGCATCCACTCCGGCTACGGCGGGCCGGGCTCGAAGACCGTGATCCCCTGCGTCGCCGTCGCCAAGCTCTCGACGCGGTTGGTGCCGGGGCAGAACCCGAAGGCCGCGTACGAGGCGGTGAAGCGCCACCTGAAGGATCACTGTCCGCGCGGGATGACGGTCGAGCTCTCGGAGCTGACGGGCGAGGCGCCGGGCTTTCGCCTGCCGCTCTCCTCGCCGCTCTTTCGGCTGGCGGAGGACGTGCTCTCCGAGATGGACGAGCGCGGCGCGGTGTTCCAGTGGGACGGCGCGTCGATTCCAGTCGTCTCGGCGCTGCGCGCGGCGTCCGGCGCGGCCCCGCTCCTCGTCGGCTGGGGACAGGGCGAGGACCGCATCCACTCGCCGAACGAGAGCTTCTCGCTCCGGCAGTTCGCGCGTGCGAAGGAGTGGGCGAAGCGCATCCTCTCCGCGCTCTGAAAGGATCCCGCCGCGCCGACGCTGCACAGTCGACTTTGCTCTTGCTTTCGGCGGGGGAAGTGTGGTATCATTCCCACGATGGATAAGACAAGGAGGAAAAGATAATGAACACGTCCAGAAGGGGGTTCATCGGCGGAGCGGCGGCCTCGTTCTTCATCGGCGGCTGCTGCGCCGGCAAGTGCGGTCCGCGCAAGGTCGGCCCGAACGAGAAGGTCAATGTCGCCATCATAGGCTGCGGCCTCATCGCGAAGTGCACCAACGTGCCCGGTTTCCTCAAGGACCCGCGCTGCCGCGTGACAATCGCCTGCGACATGGTGAAGGTCGCGCCGGAGTACTTCTACGGCAAGCGCAACAGCAACTTCGGCGCTGAGGGCATCGAGCATCTCGACGTCAGCAAGGGCTATCCGCGCACGGTCTGCGGCTCGACCGTCATCAAGTCCCTCGTCGACAAGCACTATGGCGACACTGCGTGCCGCGAGGTGTTCGACTGGCGCGAGGTCATCGACGACCCGACGGTGGACGCGGTGTGCATCTGCACGCCCGACCACTGGCACGCGATCATCGCGATCGCCGCGATGAAGGCCGGCAAGCACGTCTTTTGCCAGAAGCCGATGTCATTGGGCATCCGCGAGGGACAGGCGATGGTGCGCGTCGCGAAGGAGACGGGTGTCACGTTCCAGGTCGGCAACCAGGGCAGCACGGACCCCATGCGCCGTTTCGCCGAGGAACTCGTCATCAACGGCTACGCCGGCAAGGTGACGGGCGGCCTTGTCTGCATCCCCGGCAACGATCACTGGGAGGGCCACGGCCACTCCGAGGCGCGCGCCCTGCTGCCGAAGTGGATGTCCGCCGAGGCGTGGGACCTCTGGCAGGGCCCGGCCGAGCACTGGGAGAACAACGCCTACATCCCGTGCATCCATGATCCCACCTGCTGGCGCTTCAACCGGCGCTATGGCGGCGGCATGATCCCCGATTTCGGTGCCCACGAGTTCGACATGCTCCAGCGCGGGCTCGGCACCGGCCTCACCGGCCCTGTCGCGGTCGAGAACATGAAGACCGATCTGCGCAAGGACAACGGCGTCTTCACCTGGGCGAAGACCTACACCTTCGACTTCGTCTACGCCAACGGCGTCCGGGTGCACGTGCGGCCGATCGACGTGGGTGCCGGTTTCCCGCGCCAGACCACTTTCAAGTGCGAGAAGGGCGACATCAGCATCCAGAGCAAGCTCGTCGTGCCGGACTTCCTCGCCAAGATGAAGGAGTCCGACCTCAAGGGCTCCGACCGGCTCCTCTACCGTCCGAAGGACGACCACTGGCATGAGGCGGACTTCATCGACGGCATCCTCGAGTCGCGGCCCTGCTGCTCGACCTGCGAGCTCGGTCACCGCACGATCACAATGGCGCAGCTGGCGAACGTCTGCGAGCTGCTGCGCGTCGATCGGCTCGGCTGGGATCCGGTCGCCGAGAAGTTCACCGGCCCCCACGCCGCCGACGCCGAGAGGCTCTGCAGCGTCTCCTACAACAACGGCTGGGAGCTCGGCGCCTGAGGCGCCTGCCCCGCGTCTCCGGACGCTTCGTTCCCCGCCAACACGATCACCTGCTCACGCATACGAAAATGAACAAGACACCAATTCTCGCGACCTTCGCCGCCTCGCTCATCTGCGGCTGCAGCCTCCTCTGTCGCGACTGTCCGACGGTCACGGCCACCTCTCCCGACGGACGCAACGAGATTCGCCTTTGGGCGAACCCGCTCGCCTACGAGGTCTTGCGAGACGGGCAGGTCGTCGTCGCGCGTACCGAAATCGCCCTCTCGCTCGGAGACCGGTCTCTCTCCGGCGGTGAGGTTCGCGGTGTCAGCGAGCAACGGCTCGCCGGCACCGCGGAGACGCCCGTCTACAAGAAATCGCGCATCAGTCTCGCCGCCGGCGAGACGCTGGTCGACTTCGGCGACTGGGGCGTACGCCTGACGGCGCGTGACGATGGTGTCGCGTATCGCTTCGAGACGCGGCTGGGTGGGCGCGTGAAGGTCTTCGGCGAACGCGCGGCGTTTACGATACCCGATGCGTCGGCGCGGTGCGCGCTCAACTACGGCGGCCGAATCGGCTGCGAGGAGACGGTTCCCCTCTCCTGCGCGGCGAACGAGATCGTGACCGGGGCCGACAGCAAGCGTTCGCACGTCTACCTGCCGTTCGTCTACTCGATCGCCGGCAAGCACGTCGCAGTCACCGAGTCGGACGTCTTCGACTATCCGATCTGGAACCTGCGTCGCGCTGATGTCGGCGAGGGCGTCACGCTCGCCGAGGCGTTCGCGCATTGGCCTCGGCGCACCGTTCACACGACGAACGGCGAGAACTGGTCGACGGTCGTTGAGCTGCCTTCAGGCGGCCGCTGGATCCGCGTACTCGAGACCGAACCCTACCTCGTCGAGACCGAGGGCACCCGCACCTTCCCCTGGCGCGTGTTCGTGCTCGCCGACGCGCCGTCCGCCTTCTGCGCGGCGGACATCGTGCACGCCCTCGCGCGCGGGACGTCGGCGGACTTCTCCTGGGTGAAGCCCGGCAAGGTCGCCTGGGACTGGTGGAACGCCTGGGACAACAAGGGCGAGAAGGACGGTTGCAACACGGCGATGTACAAGCGCTTCATTGACTTCGCCGCGAAGGCCGGCATCGAGTACGTCATTCTCGACGAGGGCTGGAGCGAGAAGCTGAACATCTGGAAGTTCCATCCGAACGTGGACGTACCGGCAATCATTCGCCACGGCCGGGAGAAGGGCGTCGGCATCATCCTCTGGATGGCCTGGGCGCAGGTCGCGGGCGACGAGGAGCGCGTCGCGAGCCATTTCGCGAGGCTCGGCGCCAAGGGCTTCAAGGTCGATTTCATGGACCGCGGCGACGCCGACTGCGAGCGCTTCCTCTGGAAGTTCGCCGCCGCCTGCGCGAAGAACCGCATGGTCGTCGACTACCACGGCGCGCACCACCCGACCGGCATGAGCCGCGCCTACCCGAACGTGCTCAACTACGAGGGCGTGCACGGGCTCGAGTGCATGAAGTTCTACCGCCAGGAGGATTTCATGGACAATGACGTGAAGGCGTTCTTCCTGCGCATGACGGCGGGGCCCCTCGACTACACCCCGGGCGCGATGGACAACTACCCCGTCGGCCAGTATCGCGGCAACAACAAGAACCCGGGCTCGATTGGCACGCGCTGTCGCCAGATGGCGATGCTGACGCTCTACGAGGCTCCTCTGCAGATGCTCTGCGACGCGCCGACGAAATACGAGAGGAACGCCGAGTGCCTCGCGTTCATGGCCGCGACTCCGGTCGTCTGGGACGACACCATCGGTCTCGGTGGTATGCCGGACTCGTTTGCCGCCGTCGCGCGCCGGGCGAAGGACGGCTCTTGGTTCGTTGCGGGGATCAGTGACGCGCAACGGCGTGATTTCGTGCTCGACACCTCTTTTCTCGGCGACGGCAGTTGGAAGGTGGAGGTCTTCCGCGACGCCGCCGACGCCGACATCAATCCGATGCACTACGTGCACGAGACGGGGAACACGGTGCGCGCGGGCGCGAAGCTGATCCTTCGCATGGCGCCCGGCGGCGGTTTTGTCGCGAGGTTTCGCAAATGACGTCGACGGTCTATGTGGCGAAGAGCGTCTACGGCGGTGACGGGCTCGGGCGGCTCGGCGACGGGCGCGTCATCTTCGTGCCTGGCGCCTGGGCGGGCGAGCATGTCAAGGCGGAGATCGTCGAGGAGAAGCGCCATTTCGTGCGTGGTCGGCTCGTCGAGGTCGTGGAGGCGAGTTCCGAACGCACCGACGGCGGCGCGTTCGCCCGCGTGCCGGGCTGTGTCTACGCGACAATCACGCCGGCCGGCGAGCGCGCGGCGAAGGCGGCGCAGTTGCGCGAGTTCCTGGAGCGCGCGCGACTCATCGAGCCTGGCGACACGCGTCTTGCGGACACTCCCGTGGCGGGCGTCGGCGAGGAGCCGACCGGCACGCCCGGCTACCGGAACAAGGTAGTCTACCATTTCGCGAAGACGGGCGGCAAGTGGGTGATCGGCTACCGGACGGAGCCGTCACACGAGATCGTCGACATCGAGTCGGACCCGCTCGCCGCGACGGCGATCAACGCCAAGCTGCCGGAGATCCGGCGGAGCGTCCTCGCGCTGCTCACGACCGGGCCGGAGACCGTTCGCCGTGACATCGAGCGCAAGGGCAATGTGACCGTGCGCTGGACGGCGAAGTCGGGCGTCAAGTGGTGGATTGGAGATGCGCCGCGCGATCTTGTGCTGAAGGAGACGACCTGCGGCCTGGACTTCGAGGTGCCGGCGGATGGTTTCTACCAGGTGAACCCGCGCATCGGCGAGGCCCTGGCGCGCGCAGTGACCGCGGCCTACGCGGCGGGTGCTGCGACCGCGCCCGAGGTGGTGGATCTCTACTGCGGGGTCGGCGTCCTGGGGCTCGCGTGCCGTGCACCGCGGCTCACGGGCGTCGAGTCGGGGCGCCAGGCGGTCGAGTTCGCCAGGCGCAACGCAGCCGCGCAGCAGGCGGCGAACGCCCGATTCCTCGCCGAGCCCGTCGGTCGCAGCCTACGTCGCGTCCCGATTGGTACGCGCACGACGGTCATAGCTGATCCGCCGCGCGGCGGGATGGAGCTGAACGTGCCGCAGGCGTTGGCGGAGTCGAAGGCGCCGCGCCTCATCTACGTGAGCTGCGACCCGGCGACGCTGGTGCGGGACCTGAAGACGCTCGGCCGCGCCTACGCAATCGAGTCCGTCCGCTGGTTCGACATGTTTCCGCGCACCGCCCGCTTCGAGACGCTCGTCGCGCTGAACCATCGGTGATTCAATCAATTTCAAATACCCACTTGCGCGAAGTCACCGATTTTTGGTATACTATGCAGGTTTTCGTCTCGTGAGAGAGGCCACTTTAGCTCAGTAGGTAGAGCACATCCTTGGTAAGGATGAGGTCGTCGGTTCGATTCCGATAGGTGGCTCCACTCTCCCGG
>CACYCW010000175.1 GCA_902773015.1 uncultured bacterium | reverse complement strand
GGGTCCATCAAGGGCGTGTTGGTCGGTCTCGGTCTGCTTGTGGCTGGCTTCCCCGTTCTCTTCTGGAACGAGGGCAACTCGGTGAAGGTCGCGAAGGCGCTCGACGAGGGCGAGGGCGCGTGCATCGCGGTCGAGTCCAACGCGACCGTCGACCCGGAGATGGAGGGCAAGCTCGTCCACATGTCCGGCAAGGCGGACACGAAGGACGTCCTCGCCGACGACGTGTTCGGCATCTCGGCGACGGCGATTCGCCTGGAGCGCAAGGTCGAGATGTACCAGTGGTGCGAGAACGAGGAGACGCACGAGAAGAAGAACATGGGCGGCAGCGTCACGCGCACGACGACCTACACCTACGAGAAGAAGTGGTGCGACGACCTCATCGACTCGGGTAAGTTCAAGGAGTCGGGGCATGAGAATCCGTCGGCGTTCGAGTTCCCGTCCGCCGAGCAGATCGCCTCAAACGTGAAGTTCGGTGCGTTCCGCCTGAACGAGCGCCAGGTGAATCGCATCGGCTGCGCCCGCGAGTATGCGTTTCCGCCCGGCTTCACGAGCAAGGTTGACCGGGTGCGTCTTTCCGGCACGACGATGTACGTGCCGAACGCGGATACACGCAACAACGTGCTCAACAACCGCGACGTAGTCGGGCAGCCGCGCATCGGCGACATGCGCATTGTCTTCAAGGTGACGTATCCGCACGAGATCTCAATCGTCGCCAAGCAGCACGGCGACACGTTCGTCGGCTACACGGCGAAGACTGGCAAGAAGGTGGATCTCCTGGCGGATGGCGTCGAGGACGCGGCGGAGATGTTCGCCTCGGCGCGCGCGAACAACTCGTTCATAACGTGGCTGCTGCGTCTGGGCGGCTTCCTCCTGATGTTCATCGGCATCTCGTGCATTCTGAAGCCGCTTTCGGTGCTGGCGGACGTGTTGCCGATCCTCGGCGACATCGTGGAGCTCGGCATGGGGCTCGTGGCGTTCGTCCTCGCGCTCATCCTCTCGCTCGTCACGATCGCGGTCGCATGGCTGTTCTATCGCCCAGTACTCGCGATCCTCCTCCTCGTCGCGGCCGGGGGACTCGTCTTCTGGATCGTCCGCAGTCGGCGTGCAAAGGCCGCGGCGGCCGCGCCGCTCACGCCCCCCGTATCCTGAGTCTCTCACACCCATCACATCAAGAAAGCAACAGAAAGGAAGAGTCAATGAAGAAACTGATGACACTGGCGCTGGTGGCCATTGCGGTCGCCGTGACATTCGCCGATGGCGGGAATCTCCGCTACTCGATCATGGTCAACAAGTTCGAGAACAAGGCCAACTGGACCGGCCGCTGGAACCTCGGCGACGCTTGGGGCGAGATCCTGACCGACCAGCTCGTGCAGTCGGGGCGGTTCATCGTCCTTGGCGAGGCCGACATGCGCGGCGCGGCGATGGCCGAGCAGGACTTCGCGGCGTCCGGCCGCGCGGCTGGCGGCAAGAAGGCCCCGAAGATGGGCCGCATGACGCCGGCGCAGCTGCTCGTGAAGGGCGCGATCACGCACGTGCAGGAGACGAAGGGTGCCGGCGGCGGCTTCGGCATCGCGGGCTTCTCGATCGGGGCGGACACCGGCTCGGCCGAGATCAACGTCACCATCTACGTCGTCGACTCGGCGACCGGCCAGGTCAAGGGCTCGAAGTCCGTCATTGGCAAGAGCGGCAAGCGCGGGCTGAAGCTCGGCTATCACGGGTCTCGCTTTGGCGGTGACCTCGGCGGGTTCGAGAAGGACAACATGGGCCAGGCCACGACCGACGCGATCAACCAGGCGATGGAGTACATCATCGCCCAGCTCGACAAGATACCGTGGGAGGGCACCGTCGTGCTCGTGAAGCCCGACAAGCTCTACATCAACCGCGGCTCGCGCGAGGGCGTCGCGGTCGGCATGAAGTTCGACATTGGCAAGGTCGAGGAGGTCGTCGATTCCGACACGGGCGAGGTGCTCGACAGCTCGATGACGAAGCTCGGCACGGTGACCGTGACCGAGGTGAAGGAGAAGATCGCCTACACGACGCCGCTCGCGGGCGCGGAGAAGGGCATGGGCGTGCATCCGGCACGCTGATCGAGGATGTCAGAGGATTGCACGCATGACTGCGCGACCTGCGGCAAGAGCTGCGGGGAGCGCAAGGAGGCGTTCGACTTCTCCGCGAAGCTGAACGCGGCCTCGCGCGTTGGGCGCGTGATCGCCGTCGCCAGCGGCAAGGGCGGCGTCGGCAAAAGCTTCGTCACCACGATGCTCGCCGTCGCCGCGATGAAGCAGGGGCTCCGCGTCGGCATTCTCGACGCGGACCTCACCGGCCCCTCCATTCCCAGCGCCTTCGGCCTCGCCGGCTCCACATACAAGTCCGACGACGGAATGGAGCCGACGCTCTCCAACGGCGGCATCCGCGTGATGTCGCTCAACATGCTCGTCGAGGACCCGTCCGACCCGGTCGTCTGGCGCGGTCCGGTCATCGCGGGCGTAGTGAAGCAGTTCTGGACCGACGTGCACTGGGGCGAGCTGGACGTGATGTTCGTGGACATGCCGCCGGGGACGGGCGACGTGCCGCTCACCGTGTTCCAGTCGCTGCCGGTCGACGGCGTGGTGCTCGTCACCTCGCCGCAGGATCTCGTCGAGATGATCGTCTCGAAGTCGGCCAAGATGGCCGCGATCATGAAGAAGCCGATTCTCGGGCTGGTGGAGAACATGAGCTACCTGAAGTGTCCCGACTGCGGACGCATCATCGAAGTGTTCGGCAAGTCGACCGCGGAGGATCTCGCGCGCCGCTTCTCGATACCAGAGACGGTACGCCTGCCGATCGATCCGGCGTTCTCCGCGGCAATCGACGCCGGCGCGGCCGAGACGATCGACCTGCCCGAATTCGAGTCCTTCGCCAGCAAGATGCTGGCCGATGGCTGATCGTCGCTCCCGACCGCCATTGCCTTTTGCGGCGAAAGATGGTATAATCTCTCCCGTAACTTCTGCGTCAGGAAGCACGGGAGAGAACCTCCGAGGCACGACGTAAGATAAACGTCAAATACAACACAGGAGTAAGACACATGGCAACCAAGGAGAAGGTTGAGAAGAAGAAGGTCGTAGTGGAGAAGCTCGCGATCGATGGCGGAAAGAAGGTCTGGACGAAGGGTTTCCCCGCATGGCCCCAGTTCGACCGCAAGACGGACAAGAAGGTGCTCGACATCCTCCACTCCGGCAAGGTCAACTACTGGACGGGTCCCGTCGGGATGCAGTTCGAGTCGGCCTGGGCGAAGTGGCTCGGCGTCAGGAACGCCGTCTCGGTCTCGAATGGCACGGCCGCGCTTCATGTCGCGCTCACCGCGCTCGGCATCGGTTCGGGCGATGAGGTGATCTGCACCTCCTACTCGTTCATCGCCTCCTCGTTCTGCGCGCTGCAGGCTGGTGCGCTGCCGGTCTTCTGCGACGTCGGCACCGACCACCTGCTCGATCCCAAGAAGCTCGAGGCGTGCATCACGAAGCGCACGAAGGCGATCGTCGTCGTGCACCTCTACGGCATGGTCGCCGACATGGACCCGATCATGAAGATCGCGAAGAAGCACAAG
>CACYCW010000174.1 GCA_902773015.1 uncultured bacterium | reverse complement strand
CTCGTCGTCTCGCTCGCCTTCATCATCTGGAGCCTGATGGTCGGTCTCCGGCGCGTCGAGCGATTCTTCAAGGGTGCGCGCGGAGAGGAGAAGATTGCCGGCATCCTCGCCACATTGCCGGACGCCTACCACGTCTTCAACGACTTCACCGTCGGACGTAGCCACATCGATCACGTCGTCGCCGGTCCTGGTGGTGTCTTTGCGATCGAGACCAAGTTCTGGAACGGCACGGTCACGATTGAGGATGGGCACATCCTCCTCGACGGACAGCTGCCGAATCGTCAGCCGCTTGCTCAGACGATCCGCGAGGCGACCCTTGTCAGAAACGCGCTCGTTGCCGTTGGCTGGAACGGTCTCGTAACGCCCGTCCTCGCATTCGCCTCCGATTCCTTCGCCTCTCACCGCGCCAACCTCAGGGGCACGGTCATCATCAACGCCAACGAACTCAGGTCCAGTTTCGACACCGACCGGGTGGTGATTCCGCCGGCGGAACTCGACCGTCTTGTCAGTCTCATGGAGAGCATCTCATGAACATGAAACGAATTCTCGCGCCCGCGCTGTGCGTCCTCGCGACAGCGTCCATCGCCGAAGTGGCTCCTCGCAACTACTACGGCAACATCGCCAAGCGACTTGGCGACATGCTGCCGCGCTACCACGTGCTGCAGCAGCCGATGAACGACGAGACCTCGCGTCGCGCCTGGACGAATCTCGTGACGTTCTACGACTTCGACCACTCGGTGTTCCTGAAGAGCGATCTCGATCGCCTCGCCGAGCATGAGACGACGATCGATGATGAGCTGCGCCGCGCCGATCCCACGTTCGGCTTCACGGTTTACAACCTCTACGTCGTGCGCCTCCACGAGCGCGTCGATTTCGCGACGAATCTCCTGACACGGGGCGGCTGGGAATTCAACTCGAATGAGACCTACCGCATCCGCCGCAAGGACGCCCCTTGGCCGGCGACGCGCGCCGATGCCGAGGAGCACTGGCGAAAGCGCATCAAGAACGAGGTGCTCGTCGCACGCGTGAACCACGATCTCGACAAGTCGACGAACGCGCTCGATGTCGCAACCGACCTCATCAAGAAGTACCGCCAGTACGTCACCGTTCTCACCGAGCCGGACGAAGAGGCCGTGCTGCAGCACTACCTTTCCGCTGTCTGCCGCGCCTACGACCCCCACACCGACTACATGTCGCCCGCGTCGAAGGAGGATTTTGACATGGAGATGAACCTCTCGCTCTGCGGCGTCGGCGCGGTGCTCTCGATGGATGACGGGGCGCTCAAGATCGTCGAGATCATGCCCGGCGGGCCGATCGACGTCGACGGACGCATCAAGGAAGGCGACAAGATCATCGGCGTGCAGCAGGGCGACGGCGAGATGGAGGATGTCATGTGGCAACCCATGAAGAAGTCCATCAAGAAGATCCGCGGCCCGAAGGGAACGCGCGTCACACTCCAGATCGTCCCGCGCTCCGACCCGAGCGGGGCCACGAAGAAGCTGATCGAGCTCGTGCGGGACGAGATCAAGCTCGAGGACCAGGCGGCGACCGGTCACGTCGAGCGCGTCACCTTTGAGGGCGTCACGCGCAAGCTTGGCTACGTCTACCTGCCGGGTTTCTACGGCACGATGGACAAGAAGCCGACCGATCCCGGGTTTCGCAGCTGCTCGCTAGACGTGGCGAAGTATCTCGCCGACTTCAATGCCGAAGGCGTGCAGGGGCTCGTTCTTGACCTGCGCGGGGATGGCGGCGGTTCGCTTCGCGAGGCGGTGATGCTCTCGGCCCTTTTCGTGCAGAGCGGTCCGGTCGTGCAGATCCGCGATCTTCGGAGCGTAGGCTGCCTGCCGATACCGCCGGGGAATCCAATCGCCTTCCGCAAGCCGATGGTGGTGCTGACTGATCGCGCATCTGCGTCCGCCTCGGAGATCGTCGCCGGGCACCTGAAGGACACCGGTCGCGCGCTCGTCCTCGGCGACAACCGCACGCACGGCAAGGGCACCGTGCAGACGGTGATGGGCATGGGGCCCGACAAGTACGGATCGATGAAGATCACGACCGCGCGATTCTACCGCATCGACGGACGCTCCACGCAGGTCGAGGGCGTCGAGGCCGACGTTCACCTGCCCTCGCTTCTGGACTCGCTCGACATCGGCGAGGACAAGCTGACCTATGCGTTGCCGTTCAGTCGCATCCAGCCGGCGGACTACCGCCTCTCTTGGAACATGCACAAGTACGTCAACCAACTGCGGGCGCGCTCCTACGACCGCACGAGGAATGACGAGCGCTTTGTGCGCCATGTCGCCAACGTGAACGGCATGAAGGAGATCAGCGACCGCGAGGAGGTCTCGCTCGAGTACGCCGCGCGCAAGGCGCAGATGGCCAAGGACCGCGAGCTCCGTGAGCTGGATGACGAGGAGAAGGAGGACGACGATGGCGAGGACGCGGCGAAGAAGCGCCGTCGCAAGCGCAATGAGCCCAAGAAGGACGACGTCGTGCTGGACGAGGCCTACAAGGTTCTCTCCGACCTCATCCGTGCCACGAACGGGGAGGAAGTTCCCGAGGTGCGTGGCTGGTGGTTCTGAGTGGACCATGGCGGGGTTGTTCCTCGGCGAAGGGATTTTCGAAGAAAAGGAGATGCAAAGATGAATCCAAGAATCGGAAACGAGGCGCAGAAATGCAGCGCGACTCGCGTGCTGGTGACGGAAGGCCGTGGCAAGGGCGCGAGGCTAGTCTATGTCGCGAACGGAAAGCTGAATTTCGTTCTTGCGGAGTCCAATGCCCTTGATATCCTGCGGCTCTGGCACGAGGGAATGAATGTCGGATTCGTTTCGAAGAATGGGCTCTACGCCATGCCTGACGACTTCCTTCACTCATTTCCGGCGGGTATGCTCTATACATGCGGCCTGGATGCAATCGGGAACGTGGAGGGGCATCCGCCCCACGGGCGCATCCATTCCGTCCCCGCCGAAATCCGGGAACTGAAAGCGGACGAGGAAGGCGTCCGAATCGTCGCGGAAATCCGTGACACAGCGCTCTTCGGGGAGAACATCGTCATCACCAGGACGATTGAGACGAAGGCGGACTCCGCCGAGCTGAAACTCACGGATCGGCTTGAGAACAGGGCCTTCCGCGACGAGAAGTACTGTCTGCTCTATCATGTCAATGTCGGCTGGCCGCTTGTCGACACGGGGGCTGTCCTCAAAGGGAATTTCATCGAGTCACGGCCTCGCACGCCGTGGGCCGAACATGAGAAGGCGAAGATGCTGGTCGTGGAGCCGCCAGTCGATAATTTCGAGGAGGCGTGCTACTTTCATCGGACACGCGACGGCGTCATGTCTCTCGTGAACAGAAAGCTCGGGCTGAAGTTCTCCGTCAGAAGCTCGCTCAGGAAGTTCGTGGAGTGGAAGAGCCGTGCGAGTGGGGATTATGTGATCGGTCTTGAGCCCTGCACCTGCTGGCTTGACGGAGACATGAAGATGTCCGTGCTGAAGCATGGCCGGTCGGTCACGCACTCGGTGAATCTGTCTGTCGAGAAGATGAAGTGATTGCGGAAGGATGAAGGACGTCGCCTTTTCCAGTGATGATCGCGGTGCGCGCTTTCTTCGGGTGACCGTGTGGTCGCTTCTTCGTCACTGGCGTGCCGACGAACCGATTCGCGTCAACGTGTTCGAGGGATATGGCGGACACTCCGCGGAGAGCAAGCGGCGCCTGGCGGAAGTCGTCGGACGATTCCCGAACGCGACGATGCGTTACATCGACGTCGAGCCTGCTGTTGCGCCGTATGCCGACCTGATCCTCGACCGTGCCGGTTCACGGTGGAACGTCTTCACCTGGACGCCAATCTTTACACCGCTCCTCATCTCGGACGCGACGGGCAATGTCGCGCATTTCGACATTGATATGCTCTTCAACGATGACGTCGGGAAGATACTCGACCTCGAGCTTGGTGACAGTCTCATTGCCGCGGTCGCCGAATACGGCAAGGGCGATCCCGTCATCACCGAGGCGGTCTGGGGCAACGGCATCCTACCGCCCGAGGCGGAGCGCTATTTCAATACCGGCACGATTGTCTTCAACACGGCGGCCTGCCGCGCCGAACGCACATGGGGGAAGATTCTCGACTGGTATCGCGACCATTACGCGATTGCCGACCGCATCGAGCAGGACGCCTGGAACGCACTCTATTGGCGCCGCACCCGTCTTCTGCCGCTTCGGTGGAACTTCCATGATCGGCTCGTGAAGAGCTTCGCCCGGTGGGATCTCTCGGCGCGCTACTGGCAGGGCAATCCGCCGAGTGAGTGTCTGGCGGCGGCGCTGGATCCGGCGATCCTGCATTTCTGGGGGCCGAAGAAGCCTTGGAAGAAAGGGCATCGGCCCTACCGTCGGCTCTACCATGAGGCGATGCGCGCCGTTGGCGAGACGCCGCCGCCCGAGCCGTTGCTCGCCACGTTTCATGATTTCCTCAACCGGCGGAATCTGCGGACGATCCGGAAACGCAGTCGCCTGGTGACAGGTTCCTGACGGTTGCGAATCAGTGGTGTTTCTTGGGGCTATGGCAGAAGCTTGCGATGGGGCAGCCGTCACAGCGCGGACGCACCGGATCACAGCGGGTCTGTCCGAAGCTGACGAGGTGGCTGTTCCAGGTCTTCCAGTATCGAACGGGCAGGATCTCCCGTAGCTTCATCTCGGTTTCGACCGGTTTCGCGGTCTTTACGAGAGCAAGCCAGTTGCAGATGCGATGGACGTGCACATCGACGCAGATGGCCGGCAGGTCGAAGCCGACGGCGACCGTGAGATTCGCCGTCTTGCGTCCGACGCCGGGCAGTTCGCAGAGTTCCTCCACGGTGTGTGGCAGCGTGCCGCCGAATTTCTCCTTCAGGGCCGTTGGCAGGGCCTTCAGGTGACGGGCCTTGTCGTGGTAGAAGCCCACCGGGAAGATGAGTTTCTCGAGTTCGGGGACGGAGAGCCGGTCGAGTCCCTCCGGTGTGTCGCCCCCGGCGGCGAAGAGGCGGCGCACCGCCCCCGCTGTGCAGGCGTCCTTCGTCCGCGCCGAGAGGATCGTCCCGACCAGCACGCAGAACGGGTCGTGGGTCTGCGCCTCGATGAGCTCGATGATTGGCGCCGCATGCGCCTTGAATTCCTTCTTGAGCGCGCGGTTGACGGCTGGTATGTCCTTGATGGTCATGGGCACATTTCGTCGCTACCTACGGCTTGGCGGGCGTGATGATCACGCGGCCGGTGGGGGTCGCAGATACTACCGGCCTGGACTCCTCGGGCTTTTCGTCCTTCTTCTCGCGCTTGTCAAGGGCGTCGAGATCGAGTTGCAGCACTGCGGTAGCGGCACCCTTGCGGTCTCCAGGCTCGAGCTTCGTGCCGTTGATGTATTCGCGACCGAGGATCGCGTTCTTCGGGAGGCCGATGTCGTGCGGCAGCTCGGCCGGATTTGCAATGCCGATCGTCACGCAGACGATGATCTCCTTCTGCGCTTTCTGGCGGCTCTTCCAACCGAAGAGCTTCGGACCAATCCACGGAATCTTGCGAAGATATGGAATGCCCGTGTCGATGTCATCCTCGACCGTGCGCGAGAGCCCTCCAATGACAGCCGTTGAACCATCTTTCATCGTGAAGTCTGTGGTGATGCGTTTCATGTTGATGATCGGGAACTTGCCAATCGATGTGTCGCTTTTAACCGAGTAGAATCCAGTTCCGTCCTCTGAGGTCTCGTAGTCAAGCTGGGAAATGGTCGGCACGATCTCGACGGAGATAAGGCCATCAGGGGAGATACGAGGTGTCACGTTGAGCGTGATGCCCCACTCAAAGAAGCAGGAGCCGGCGAAGAGGCCCTTGTCCTTGTCTCCCTGGATTTGCTCCAGTTGGGCCGAGAAGTCCAGGTAGGAGCCGTAGTCGGAGTTCTGACGCGAGGAAGTGAGTCGGACATACGGGAACTTGGTCGTCATGTCGACCTCGGCTTTCTTGCCGTTCGAGACGATGACCTTTGGATTGGAGAATATCTTGCCCTCGCCCAGTTCCTCGAAGGCACTGAGCGCGAGCCGGAAATCATCTGCTGTGAACTGCCCGGAAAATCCGCTGGCCCTGCGCCAGGCCATGTCTGCGGCAGACCGTCCGGCGCCGTCCGCCGCGCCGATTGTTGAAGGGGCTATGAAGTTCTTTGTCACGTAGTCGACGGCCGAACGACCGTCCGAAATGTCCTCGTAGGTGACTTTCCCGGTGTCTTTGTCCTGCCCGTTTTTCACTAGGCGCTTGGGGGTGTACCAAGTCGTGGTTTCGCCAGTCTGGTATTTGCCGAGCTTGCCGGTGTTGAACTCGACACCGGCAGAGATGTCGTGCACTGAGGCCCCCCAGCTCTCGAGCTGATTCCACTGGACGCCGAGCTTGTGCATGGCCTCGGAGGAGAGTTCGAGGAAGCGCGCCTCGATGTATATTTGGGCGACGGCCTTGTCGACGGCCTTGACGATCATGTCGCAGTCGGCGAGAATCTTGTCCGTCGACGTGACGACGACGACATTTGCGCCCTCGAAGGGCGTGGCGATCGAACCGACGACCTGCCCCTGCGCGTTCTTCTGGCCGTAGTTGGCGTTGAAGAGCGCGGCGAGTTCCTTTGCCGAGGCGTGATTGAGGGGATAGGTTCGTGTCGAGACGGGCACAAGCCGCACGTCTTCGACGATGCGGTAGATGTTGTCCCGCTCCTCGATGCGGAAGCCGCGCGAACCGAGGATGGCGCTCATGCCCTCGAGCCAGGGCACCTTGCGAAGCGTCACCGAGACGCGGCGCTGCAGGTTCGTCGAGTCGTCGTTGAGGATGTTCGCTCCCGTCGTCTTGCGGAACTGGCGGATGATATCCGCAAGCGTCGCTTCGTCGCACTCGATGTCGACGAGCGAGGTCGTTCCTTCCGTGATGTCGCCGACAACGCGCGTCTTCTTCGCGGCGATCGCCGAGTCGTCCTCCAGGTCGATCTCGTCAAAGGAAGCTGTTGCGGGGTTGAGGGGTTGAGGAGTTGAGGTTTTTGCTGACTCGGCTGGAGTTGAGGGGATCATTTGGGCGAGAAGGGACTTGCTCTCGGCGGTCTTGGCATTCGCGGTCGAGACGACGGACTTTGCCTTGGTGACTGCGTTTGTCTTGGCGGTGGTTTTGGGTTTTGGGTCGGCCTTTGTCCTGGCGACGGCCTTGGCGACGGCGTTCGTCTGTGCGGTGAGTTTCGCGGCCGGCTCCGCAGCGGCGGCGAGCGCGGCGATGAGGCCGAGTGTGAAGAGCGTGATTCTCATTTTGACTTTCCTTCCTTTTTCTGATCCTCTTCATCCGGCAGACGGATGACGCGGATCTGCTCGAGCATGAGTGTCTCCATGTCGGTGCGCTGCCGGATGCGCCAGGTGAAGCGATGTCCTTCGTGGTTGACGGAGATGAAGTCGCCGATGCCGTAGGTGTTGCCGTTGATGAAGAAGGCGGTGCGTCGTTTGCCGGTCATCACGTCGACGATCGACGTCTTGCCCTTGAAGTGCAGGGCCTTCGTCGCCTCGGCCCAGCTTCGCGCGGAGATGACGCGCGATGATCGTGCGAGCGCGGCGGCGGCCGCGGCGCTCGCGCCGATGCGCTCCTCGTCCTCGGGCGTCGGCTGGTTCAGGTCGACGATCGGCACGGTGGTGATGGACTGGAGATCTTTCTCGTCGTAGTCGAAGTCGACGGGCCAGAAGGGGTTCCGGAGCGGATCGGTCGGCTGGAATTCCGGTGCGGCGGCTGGAGCGTTCGTGACGGATGCCGGTTGTCCGGCGATGGGGGCGGTGGCTGCGAGCGCCGCGATGATGAGAAAGTGAGAAATCATGGTCAGCGCCTCCCTGCATGTGGTGTCGCCGGGGGGATGGTGTCATCGAGCGCGGGCCACTCGAAGACGAACGTGATGTCCTGGCGGCGCGGGTCTGTACGCGAGGCTGCGATGCGAAGCGACTGGATCGCGACGAGCGGCAGCTCCTTCTCGACGCGCAGGAGGAACGAGATCGCCGACTGGTAGCTGCCGTGCGCCGTCATGCGAACCGTTGCGCGCACATGGAGCTGCGCGGGACTCATCGGAAAGCGCGCATCGGGGAGCGGCAGTTTGCGGATGGAAGTCTCGGGGTAGTCGATCTCGACGAGCCCCGCGCCGAGCGCGAGCGGGTCGAGGAGCTCTCGCGCGTGGGTCGCGTAGTTGCCGAGCTTGCGTTCCAGCAGGGCCTCATGGTAGATGCGCAGGCGGTGGATAGTCTCCGCCAGGCGGTTCTTCTCGTCCGTTGCGTTCTTGAGTATCGAGTCGATGCGCGATTTGTTCGTCTCCTCCTCGGCGAACGCGCGGCGGGCGCGCTCCAACGCTCCCTGCTCGGGGACGACGGCGAACATGTAGAGTGCGACGGACACGGCCGCGAAGATGAGCGCCGTGATGAAGCCCCGTTGCGCGTTGGGGGCCATGTTGTCGAAGAAGTCGGTCTTCATTTCGGCTTCACCTCCCCCCCCGGCGCGGCAAAGGAGCGTGCCGGCATGGCGTACTCGAGGTGGAAGAGCGTGGGACGCGTCTCGTTGCGCCGCACGGGTGCCGAGGTGTCAAGGCGGGAGCGCTCCCCCGTGAGCCGTTCGGCAAGTGGGGCGAACGATGGGTCGCGCAGCGTCATCTTCAGCTTGCCCGCGTAGAGGGGTTTCGCGGTGCGCCCCTCAATCGCGAACGTCTGTCGCTCGATGGTGTTCGTTGGGCCGCGAAGCGGCGGGAGTCGCGGATGCGCGGGGCGGAGATCCTGCGGGCCGGGCTCGCTGATCGTGAGATCGAGAAGCTGTATGCCAACGGGTATGTTCTCGGCGAGTGATGCGAGCGCGGGGCCGAGCCGCCGGACGCCCGCGGCATAGCCGTCAAGCTGGCGAAGGCGCGCGGACTGCTCGAGGTAGTTGGCGTTCTGGGCCTTCGCCTCCGACTCCGCCGCGTTGCGTGCCGCGTTCTCCTCGGCAAGCGAGCGCTGGTTGGACTGCACGAGCAGACGCTGGGTGAAAAGGCTGCCCCACCACACGATCATGCCGATCGCGGCGAAGAACGCAAGCATCGGCACGACGACGCGCAGGCGAACCGGCGAGGAGGAGACGTGCTCGCCGTTCTTCATGAGATTGAGATGGAAGGCCTCCGTCGTCATGTGTCGGCCTCCGCTGCGGCGAGAGCCGCTCCGAGCGCGATGATGTAGTCGTGGGGCGACTTGACGGTGACGCCCTTGTCGAGCATGATGCCGGCGAACGGGTCGACCCGCACGAGCTGGACGCGAAGCGACTCCTCGGCGAGGCGCTGCCAGTGCGTCGCGCCGCACGGGAGCCCGCAGAGGAGGATGCTGTCGACCTTGACGTCATGCTTGCCAGCGAGATAGGCACGCGCGAGCTCGAGCTGGTCGAGAATCGGATGCAGGAACGGCTCGAGCGCCGGCCGCGGGTCGACGAGCGACTCCTCGAGCGCAGAAGTCACGAGCTCCTCGTCGATGCCGAGTGTCATCTTCACGGCCTCGCGCATCGCGTGGTAGCCACGCGTGCCGGGGCAGCGCCGCCACAGGACGGGAAGCCCCCCCTTGTACCCGCCAAACCAGACGGCGTCGTCTCGCACGAACACCGCTAGCAGACTCCCTTTGCGCTCATGATACTCCGGCTGGGCGAGGATGCTCGCCATCAGTGCAGATTCGGCGAGCTGGATCGAGATGGCGGTTGGGCGGTGCCCCTCGGGCAGGAGCCGCCCCAGCCAGAGCGCCTGGAACTCGGGGATTGAGGCCGAAAGGTAGAAACCGTCCTCGGCGAAGGGCTTGACGACGAAGCGTCGCCCGTTCTCCGAGACCGGCACGCCCACGTCCGGGAATGTTGGCGTGCGCGTGCTGCGCTCGGGAACCGGCACGGGGGGAGGCGGCACGGGTATGACGCCCGTCTTCACCGTGTGGCGCACTGTGAGACGTTTTGCGCCGCCGGAATCGGGGCTCGGCAGGGAGGGCTGCGAGTTCACTCCGTGCATCATCTCGTGAATGACGGCCTCGGGAGAAGACTGGCTGAACGCAGCGGCGGACGAATTCGCCGCAATCGCCGCGTCTGACGCCTG
>CACYCW010000173.1 GCA_902773015.1 uncultured bacterium | reverse complement strand
GCGGAAGCCCTCGACGATCTTCATGCGCTTGGCGATCTTCTTGCGGGTCTGCTTGGAGCGCGTGGACTCCATCTGCTCCTCGAGCTCGCGCATCAGCGCCTTGAGGTCGATCTTGCGCAGGAGCTTCCGCACCGCCTCGGCGCCCATCTCGGCCTTGAAGCCGTCCTGGTACTTCTCCATCGCGTCCTGGTACTCCTGCTCGGTCAAGATCTGCCCTTCCCTGAGCGGAGTGTCGCCGGGCTCGATGACCATCCAGTCCTGGTAGTAGAGCACACGATCGAGCTCGGTCGTCGTCTTGTCGAGGAGAAGACCCATCCGCGACGGGCTGCACTTGAAGAACCAGATGTGACTCACGGGCACGGCGAGCTCGATGTGGCCCATGCGCTGACGGCGGACGGACGCGAGCGTCACCTCGACGCCGCAGCGGTCGCAGACCATTCCCTTGTTCTTGATGCGCTTGTACTTGCCGCAGGCGCACTCCCAGTCCTTCGTCGGACCGAAGATCTTCTCGCAGAAGAGGCCGTCCTTCTCGGGACGGTACGTGCGGTAGTTGATCGTCTCGGGGTTCTTCACCTCGCCGTGCGACCAGCTGCGGATGCGCTCGGGAGAGGCGAGCTGCACCTTCACCGCATCGTAATGGGTGGACGCGTTGAACGAGCCACCGAAGACGTCAGACGTGTTGTAAGGATTCATAGGATTACTCGGTTGAGATGTTGAGATGTTGAGATGTTGAGGCGTTGGGGGCTACGCACCCCTCCTTACAGGTTCAGCGCGCCGGCGAGGAGGTCGTCGTCGACCGGCGACTCCGACTTCTCGGTCGCCGCCGCAGAGCTGACCTCCTGCTTGCGCCGCTTCGCGCCCTGGTCGCCGCCGAGGAGCTCGGTGTCGAGGCAGAGGCCCCGAAGCTCATGGATGAGCACGGAGAACGACTCGGGCATGCCAGAGTCGAGGATGTTGTTGCCCTTCACGATCGACTCGTAGATGCGTGTGCGGCCTTGGACGTCGTCGGACTTGACGGTCAGCAGCTCCTGCAGCGCGTAGGCGACGCCATACGCCTCAAGCGCCCACACCTCCATCTCGCCCATGCGCTGGCCGCCCAGCTGGGCCTTGCCCCCGAGCGGCTGCTGCGTGACGAGCGAATAGGGCCCGATGGCACGCGCGTGGATCTTGTCCGTCACCAGGTGGTGGAGCTTCAGCATGTAGATCACGCCCACCACGACGCGCTGTTCGAACGGCTCGCCGGTGAGACCGTCGTACAGGACGGTCTTGCCCTCGGGGCATATCCAGCTCTGCGCGCCATCTTCCTTCTCCTGGACCTTGCGGGCCTCGGCGAGCAGCTCGTCGATTTCGCTCTCCTGGACGCCGTCGAAGACGGGCGTCGCCGCGTGGAACCCGAGGGTCCGGCAGGCGAGACCGAGATAGGTCTCGAATAGCTGCCCCAGGTTCATGCGTGAAGGCACGCCCAGCGGATTCAGCACGATGTCGACCGGACGCCCGTCCGGCAGGAACGGCATGTCGCAGCTCGGCAGGATGCGCGAAACGACGCCCTTGTTGCCGTGGCGACCCGCCATCTTGTCACCGACGGAGAGGTTCTTCTTGTCGACGATGAACACGCGAACCTGCTTGACGACCTCACCCTCGCCGAACTCGCCGAAGAGCCCTCCGTCACCGCCGTTAGCCGCATCCTCGATCGCCGCGAACTCCATCTCGAAGGGATCCATGATGCCCAGCACCCGGTCCTTCGCCGGCCCCTCGTCCATGTCCCAGTGCGCATGCGCACGGGCGAGCGTGGCAAGCTGGCCCTTTTTGATCTTCTTGTTCGCCGGCACGATCACGTCGCCCGTCTCGGTGTCGGTGATGTCCACCGGCAGCTTCTCGTTCATGAGCTCCGAGGCGAGCTTGCCCATCAGCTCCTTCTCGAGCTTGGCGAGCTGGTTCTTGCGCTTCTTCTCCGCGTCCTTCTTCGCCTTCTTCGAGCGCTTCTCGTCCATCTCCTCGACTTGCTTCGAGGACTGCACCTGCACGCTCATGACGATGCCGGTCGTGCCCGGCGGCACAGTAAGCGAGGTGTCCCTCACATCAGCGGCCTTCTCGCCGAAGATCGCCCTCAGGAGGCGCTCCTCGGGCGAGAGCTCGGTCTCGCCCTTCGGCGTCACCTTGCCGACGAGGATGTCGCCCGGCTTCACCTCGGCGCCGACGCGCACCACGCCGTCCGCTCCAAGGTTCTTCAGCGCGTCCTCGGAAACGTTCGGGATGTCGCGCGTGATCTCCTCCGGGCCAAGCTTCGTGTCGCGCGCCGTGCACTCGAACGGGATGATGTGCAGCGACGTG
>CACYCW010000172.1 GCA_902773015.1 uncultured bacterium | reverse complement strand
TCGACGGGGCTCGAACCCGCAACCCCCGGATCGACAGTCCAGTGCGCTAACCAATTGCGCCACAACCCCGTTGCTCCGAAAAGTGGATGGTATTATACCATAATTTCGTCGCCGCGCGCAAGGGGGTATTTTGTCTTTTTCGAACGACCGCGCAATCAGAAGACGCGAACGTAGTTCTCGGCGCGCAAACGCTCAACCCAAGCCTTGTAGAGGCGCTTCGCCTCCGCGGCCTTCACCGCCGCCTCGACCGCCTCGTACGCCTCTTCGAACGTCTGCCGCTTTCCGGCCGTCTCCGCATCCTTGCGCAGGAGAAAGCTCCAGCCGTCAATCTCGATCCAGTGGCTGATCGTGCCCTTGGGCATCTTCTCGATCTCCTTGACGATCTCCGGCTTGAAGACCTCGACCGGGTCGATGTTCTCGTACTTGCGGCCGCCGAGCTCATCGAAGCCCTTCTCCTTGAGCGCGGCGGAGATCTCGTCACGGCGTGACGCCTCCTCCGGCTTCAGGAGGATCACCGAGACCGACACACGATGGCCCTTGGCGTACTTCTCCGGATGCGCCTCGTACTCCTGGCGCATCGCCGATGGCGACGGAGAGATGTTCTTCTCCACCACGTTCCAGCGCATCGCGTTGATGATCATGTCCTCCTTCGTGTGCGCATACCACTCGGGATAGGACACCTTCTGCTTGCCGAGCATCTCGATGAGCTTGTTCCGGTCGCCGCCGAAGACCTTGGCGACGATCTCGCGGACGCGGTTCTCGATCACCCACTCCTGGATGGTCATCTTCGCCTCGGAAGCCGCCTTCAGGATGAGCTTGCGATCGATGAGATCGTTGCGAACCTGATTGTAGTGCGACTCGTCGCGCTCGCCGAGCCGCTGCATCTCGGCGAGGACCTCGGAGCGGAGGATCGTCATCGTGCCGACGCGCGCGGCGAAGCCATCAATCTCTACCGCCGGTGCGACCGATGCGAACGCGAGTGCCGCGAACGCGGCGACTGTCAGTTGTGCCTTCATCTCGTCCGTCTCTTCCTTGCCTGATGGATTCTCGGTGTCAGAGCATCGCCGCGATCGCCGCGCCCACCATCGGCGCGTCATCGACCTGCGGGGTGATGCAGTAGTGGATGTTGCGGCGCTTGACGAGCATGTCGTCCAGCTCCCGCCGCACAGTGTCGGCGAACGGAATCGCCCGCGTCTTGTAGTACGTAGAGCCGTCCGCATTGATCGCGATCGGCGCGGATGCCTCCGCGCCCTCGCCCGACTTGATGCAGAACGCCGCGAGATGGATCGCCGTCAGCACGGCGGCACGCTCGAAGACGGGGACACCGAGCCGGCGCGCCATCTTCGCGTCATCAGCGTCTGCAAACGCCGCATCGAGCGGGTTCTCACGTCCTTCCTTGCGGAAGCCGGCGCAGAAGTTGTCGAAGTCGATCGTCTCCAGCGAGCCGAGCCCGCCGATCGCCTGTGCCGCCCGGGCGGAGAACATCCCCGCCCTCGCCGCGGCCTTGTAGACCTCGAGACCGACACCGCCGATGTAGCCGCCGGCGATCATCTTCTCGAACGGGTTGTGTCCGGGATCGCCGGTCTTCGCATCCATCGCCACGTCAAACGCACTCTGACTGATCTTGTCGAACGAGCCCGACTCGGCGTTGATGATCATCGACCCGGCGGGATCGAGCCCCGTCAGCTTGACGATGTTGCGGTTCTTCTCGACATAGGCCGTGTTGGTGCCGGTGCCGAGGATGAACCCGAGATACGAGGAGTAAGTGCGGTCGCCCTCCGTCGCCTTCGCCGCCAGGAGCGTCGCGACCGTGTCGTTGACGATGGCGATCTCGCCCCCGCCCAGCCGCTTCAGAAGCTCCTTGCCGACGTACTGCCCGACGATTGACGGCGCGCGGATGCCCTTCGTCCAGCAGTTGAGCCGTGCATCAAGCTCCTGCGTCGCATCGCAGTTGTAGGAGAAGCACCAGCCGAACTTCTTCACCGTCGCCCTCGGCGCCACCCGCTTCAGCTCCGCCGCGAACGCCTCGTAGAACGCATCCTCCGTCACTTCAGCCTTCGCGCCCGGCATCGGCTGGTTGCGCTTGTCCTCCACCTTCGGCGGAATCGAGACGATGCCCGAGCGGAAGTTCGTTCCGCCGGCATCGAGCACGGCCGCCTTCGCCCCCTGCGGGATGCGTCCGTTGACGCCGACGAAGGACGGAATCATGCGAAGCGATGACGCCTCGCCTTTCAGGCCCTTCTCCATCTCGGAGAGGAACGTGGAGATCATCGCCTGGCGGTCGATGTTCGCCGCCACCGTGAAACCGTTCTCAGTGAGAAACTCCTCAGGTGTCTTCATTTGCTGTCAGTCCTTTTGCGAGTTGTACCCAGTCTTCGTTCGAGAGCTCCTCGGCCCTCGCCGAAGATTGTATCAAATTCCTGAACACACTGCCAAGCTGCTTACGGCGATGCTCAAAGGCATGCTTGGTCAAACGATGAAAAACATCGCGTTCTTCGATGGAAAGAGCAATATTTCTATCATGACGATCCAGCCGGACCACAGTTGAACCAACCTCGGGGCGCGGCCAGAAGCAGCTTGGCGAGACCTTGCGAAGCAATCGCACGTCATAGTCGAGTTGCGTCCACACACCGGAAAGCGAACGCGTCTTGCCGCCTGGTCCAGCCGCGATGCGTTCCGCGACCTCGGTCTGCACGAGCACCGTGAGGGACGGAATCCGCCGCTCGCACACGATCTCAAGCAGGATGCGCGTGCCGGCTTGATAGGGTAAGTTGCTGATCAGGCAGTCGAACGGCGCGGCCTCATCGATTCGCCGCGTTGTCGGGTCGAGCGCGTCCCCCGCGATGACCGTGAGAGCCGACGGATTGCCAAGAGACTCGGCGAGGCGCGCCGCGAGCGCAGGATCCTTCTCAATCGCCGTCACGCGGCAGCCGCGCCGCAGAAGCTCCTCAGTCATCACACCCAGCCCCGGCCCGATCTCAAGGACATGGATGGGGCGATCTGTCGACTCAATGGACTGCCGAACCTTCTCGAGTCCCCCATCGACAATCGCCAGAAGCGCGTTGCGGTCGATGAGGAAGTTCTGCCCCAGGACCTTGTTGGGATGAAACTCGTTCGCGATGCACCAGGCCTTGACCTGACTGGGGCTCGTCAAGTTCATTTCACCACCTCCAGCACGCGATCGATGACCGAGACGTACTGCCAATGCGGATTCTCTGGCGAACCCGTCAGGCGAAACTCCAGAAGCAGTTTCGTGAACGGCCAGGTCAGCGGGTGCAGCACCTTCCCGACAAGCGAGTCCTTCTTCGTGAACTGGACGCGCACGGTGAAATCCATCTTGCCCTTCACCGTGTCGAGGAAGCCGTACATCTTGATCGAGAAGAACGGCCCCTCGATGTAGGTGTTCTCCGTCCTCACGATGCCGTTCTCAATCACGTAGTCGCCCGAGGCCTGGGTCGCGTCCGAGAACCAGGTGACGGCCGGAGCAATATTCGGCATCGCGGCGATGAGCCCGCGAAAGCCCTTCATGCGCATGAGCTGTCCGTTGCGCACGATGACGCGGCCGCGACCATTCAGCACCTCGTAGTTGTTGGTCATCGCCCGCGGGAACCGGAACTCGAGGTCGCACTCGGACTCCCCCACCACGTCGGCATCCACGTACTCGCCCGTGAAACCGCCGATCCTAAGGACATCCGCGATCGGCTGCGCGCTCTTCGCCTTCACGCTCACGACATTGTATCCGTTCGTGCCGATGATCGTCACAGTGCCCTCGAGCGGACGGTCCTTCAGGTCCTTCGCCGTGATCGGACCGACGGTCGTGCGGTAGTTGAGGCAGTCGCCGCGCGTGTAGTTGTGGAGGTGGATGCGCCCGTCGGCACGCTTCATCGGGATGGTGTTGTAGCGACCGAGCGTCGGGTGGAGGTCAAGCCACAGGTCCAGGTCGGCACGCACGAGATCCACCTTCCAGGCGCACCAGGACGGACAGGGCACTGGCACCTCGGTGAACCCGTCCATGTACGGCAGCGAGACAGGCACGTCGATCGTCACTAGCATCGGCCGGATGTGCGCCTGGCGCGCCTCTCCCTCGACCTCGCCGTAGATCTCCTGCCGATCGAGATCGAGGTAGCAGAAGCCGGTGACGGCCATTCGTCGATCCGCATCCGGCCAGTCAAGATGGATGCGGCTGAATTCGATTCGATGCCGCTTGACCGAGACATCGGCCGTGATGCGCTCTGCCTGGATGGACAGGATGTCGGTCCGGGTCAGCGTCAGCGTGAAGTCGCCGATCGCGGGGAACTCACACTCGACGCGGGCGTTGCGCTCGTGGTTCTCGGGGGCGTAGTAGCTGTCGGGCAGCCGCGTGTACCTCGCCCCCGCGATGCGCACATGACGGCTGAACGGATTGACGAAGATCTCATCCGCACCGGCAAGGAGCTGTGTCGGGCTCTTCATGCTTGAGTCGTAGATCCGCAAGCCGCGCACGTGCAGGCCGTGGAGGAAGCCGAAGGCGATGGTGTCGACGCTGAGAATCAGATTCTCAGGCGCATGATGCTCGAAGTAGATCTCGGCCCAGGGCCCCGGGATGCGCTGCTCGTGGAAGAAAAGCGAGGCCAGGTAGAGGCAAAAGACGATGAAGAGCCACTTCATCGTCTTCAAGGCAATCCTGAAAGCACTCTTCACCGTCTTCCGCTCAACCTGCACCGACCTTGGCAGCCCCTAGGAGAGTCGAACTCCTCTTACCTGGATGAGAACCAGATGTCCTAGCCGATAGACGAAGGGGCCAGCTTCTTGGT
>CACYCW010000171.1 GCA_902773015.1 uncultured bacterium | reverse complement strand
GCCGTCGGCGGCCGTCGGTAGCCCTCGATCGCCGTCGGCGGCCGTCGGGCGAGCGGAGGTCTTCCGCTGGCGCTCGTAGTCGGCGTAGCCGCCGGGGTAGGGTCTGACGCGCCCATCGCCCTCCAGAACAAGCGTCGACGTGACGACGTTGTCGAGGAACTCGCGGTCGTGCGAGACGAGCAGGAGCGTGCCCTTGTAGTTCAGCAGCTGCTCCTCGAGGAGCTCCAGCGTCTCGATGTCAAGGTCGTTCGTCGGCTCGTCCATGATGAGCAGGTTCGCGGGCTTCAGGAAGAGTTTCGCGAGCATGAGCCGCGCGCGCTCACCGCCGGAGAGCGCCTTGACGGGCGTGCGCACGCGATCGGGCGTGAAGAGGAAGTCGGCGAGATACGAGTAGACGTGCTTCTTGACGCCTCCGACGATTACCTCGTCGCGATCGCTCGCGATGTTCTCGCCGACGGTGCGCTCGGGATTGAGCTCCCCGCGCAGCTGGTCGAGAAACGCCATCTCCACATTGGTCCCGACCGTGACCGAGCCCTCGGTCGGAGGCAACTGCCCGGTGAGGAGCCGGAGGAGCGTCGTCTTGCCCGCGCCGTTGCGGCCAAGGATGCCGATGCGCTCGCCCCGCAGGACGTCCGCCGTGAAGTCGCAGATGATCGGCGGCGCGCCGTCGTAGGCGAAGGACAGGTTCTCGACCTTGAGGACGCGCACGCCGCCGGGCGCGGCGGTGTCGAGACGCAGGGTCGCCGTGCCGACTCTCTCTCGCCGTGCGGCGAACTCCGCGCGGAGCTTAAGGAGCGCCGCAACGCGTCCCTCGTTGCGGGTCGTGCGTGCCTTCACGCCGCGGCGGATCCACGCCTCCTCCTGCGCGAGCTTCTTCGACTTGCGCTCCCAGTAGACGGTCTCGTCGGCCATGAGGTCGGCCTTGCGCCGCACGAACGTCGGGTAATCGCACGCCCAGCCCGAGAGCTCGCCGCGGTCGAGGTCGAAGATCTCGCTCGCCACGCGCCGCAGGAAGCGCCGGTCGTGGGTGACAATGACGACCGCCATCTCGCGCTGTCGGCGGATCATCCCCTCGAGCCAGTCGATCGCCTCGATGTCGAGATGGTTCGTGGGCTCGTCGAGGAGCAGCAGGTCTGGTCGCGCGAGAATCGACTCCTCGAGAATGCGACGACGGCGCGCACCGCCCGAGAGCGCGTTGAACGCGAAGTCGTCCGGACGGTCCCGCGGCACATCCTGCGAGACGTAGCCGACGGTGAGGTTGGGGGCGCGCACGATCTCGCCCGTGTCGGGCTCGAGGATCCCCGCGATGACCTTGAACAGCGTCGACTTGCCCTCGCCGTTGCGCCCCGTGAGCGCGGCGCGCAGTCCTTTGCGAATCGAGAGCGAGACGCGGTCAAGGACCGGCGGACCGCCGAAGGCGAGCGAGACATCCCTGAGCGAGAGCAGGAAGTCGCTCATCGGAAGTGCTTGACGCGCGGCGTCCACCCCGCGGCCTCTTCGGGGGTGACCTGCACGAAGGCCATGACGATCAGACGGTCGCCAACTTTTCCCTTGTGGGCGGCGGCGCCGTTGAGACAGCAGACGTGGCTGCCGCGCCGGCCGGCGATCGCATAGGTCTCGAAGCGGTTGCCGTTCTCCACGTCGGCGCAGAGGATCCGCTCGTATGGCACGATGCCCACCGCTTCCATGTCGTCGGGGTCGAGCGTGAGCGATCCCTCGTAATCGAGGTTCGCCTCGGTCACCCTGATACGGTGCAGCTTTGCCCTGAGAAGAGTCAATGTCATGCGTTTCTGCCGTCGGGCGTGTGGCTACCCGAGCCTTTCATTGATCATCTTCGGGGTGACGGTCACGGTCTTCATCTTGTCGTTGCCAGGCGCCTCGTACATGACATCGGTCATCAGACGCTCCATCTCGGCCCGGAGACCGCGCGCGCCGGTCTTGCGCGCGAGCGCGACCTTGGCGAGGGCCTTCAGCGCCGCGGGCTCGAAGACGAGCTCCACGCCGTCCATCGACAGGAGCTTCTGGTACTGCCGCACGAGGGAGTTGCGCGGCTCGGTGAGAATGCGCACGAGGTCGTCCTCCGAGAGCTCCTTCAGCGACGTGATGACCGGCAGCCGCCCGGTGAATTCCGGGATGAGACCGAACTTCACGAGGTCCTCGGGGCGAACGTCCTGCGGGTTGATCTCGTTGGCGGAGGCACCATCCGCGGCGTCCTTCCGCTTCCCGTCCGGCGCGCCGAAGCCGATCACGTTACGGCCCTTGCGCTCGGCGATGATCTTGTCGAGGCCGACGAACGCGCCGCCGCAGATGAAGAGGATGTTGGAGGTGTCGACCTCGATGTACTCCTGGTCGGGATGTTTGCGCCCGCCCTTCGGCGGTACGCGGCAGACCGTGCCCTCGATGAGCTTCAGGAGCGTTTGCTGCACGCCCTCGCCGCGGACGTCGCGCGTGATCGACACGTTGTCTGTCTTTGAGGCGATCTTGTCGATCTCGTCCACGTAGATGATGCCACGCCGGGCGAGCTCGACGTTGCCGTCCGCGTTCTGCAGGAGGTACCGGACGAGGTTCTCGACGTCTTCGCCGACGTAGCCGGCCTGGGTGAGCACCGTCGCGTCTCCAATCGCGAACGGCACGCCGAGGATGCGCGCGAGCGTCTTCGCCATCAGCGTCTTGCCGGTGCCAGTCGGCCCGATGAGGAGGATGTTCGACTTCTCGATCTCGACGTCCTTGAACGGATCCTCGGCGGCGGTGCCCTTCTCCCTCGCCTCGGCCGCGCGTGCGGTAGCCTCCAGGCGGCGGTAGTGGTTGTGGACGGCAACGGCGAGCACCTTCTTCGTCTCCTCGTGGCCGATCACGTAGAGGTCGAGGAACTCCTTGATCTCCTTCGGCGACGGTGTCGGCGGCAGCGGCGGCGCGACCTGCGCCTGGCGTTCGTGGCGATTGACGAGGTCGTTGGCATGGCGCACGCAATCTACGCAGATGTTGCCATCCGCCCCGGGGATGATCGTCACCTCCTTCGAGCTGCGGCCGCAGAAGGAGCAGAATATCTCCTTGACCTTCACTTGCCCAGCACCTCGTCGATGAGCCCCCACGCCTTCGCCTCCTCGGCGGACATGAAGTGGTCGCGGTCGGTGTCCTTCGTCACATCGGCGAGCTTCTTGCCCGAGTGCTTCGCGAGGATCTCGTTGAGGCGCTCCTTGAGGCGCAGGATCTCCTTCGCCGTGATCTCGATGTCGGAGGCCTTGCCCTCGGCCCCGCCCCACGGCTGGTGGATCATGATGCGCGCGTTGGGGAGGGAGAAGCGGCGGCCCTTCGTGCCGGCCGTCAATAGCACCGCCCCCATCGAGGCGGCCTGGCCGATGCAGTACGTCGCGATCGGACACTTCACGAACTGCATCGTGTCATAGATGGCGAGCCCCGCCGTCACGCTGCCGCCAGGCGAGTTGACGTAGACCGAGATCTCCTTCTTCGTGTCCTGCGACTGCAGGAAGAGGAGCTGCGCGCACACGGCGTTGGCCATATCGTCGTTCACCTCGCCGGATATGAACACAATGCGGTCGAGGAGGAGCCGCGAGTAGATGTCGTAGGTCCGCTCGCCCTTGCCGGTCTGCTCGACTACATAGGGAATCATGTAGGAGTTCATGGCTTACTTCTTCGCGTTGGCGAGGATGAATTCGATGACCTTCTTGCCGCGCTCCTCGTCCTTCGCCTCGATCTTCTCGGCGGCGGCGATCGCGTCAAGGACGTACCACAGGCGCACCTGGCGCGTCGCGGCGTCCTCGGCGTTCTTCAGGATCTTGTCGCGGTTCTGCTCGAAGTACTCGGCGCTGAGCCCGGAGTACTGCGCACGCTGCGCGAAGTCCTGCAGGAACCCGTCCATCGCGCGGCGCACCTGGCTCTGCGGCACGTCGAAGTCGACCTTCTTCATGAGCAGGTCAACAGCCTCGTTCTCGCGGCGGATCGCCTCCTGCTCGACGGCGTTCTTCTCCATCGACTCACGGATCGTCGCGGCGAGCTTCTCGACCGACTCGGCCTTCGCC
Organism: uncultured bacterium; assembly: GCA_902773015.1. Taxonomy (GTDB): domain Bacteria; phylum Verrucomicrobiota; class Kiritimatiellia; order RFP12; family UBA1067; genus UBA1067. Next base: position 231 of record CACYCW010000171.1, on the reverse strand, counting down.
TTCTCGGCGAACTCGGCGTCCGTCGGCAGGATGCGACGGCGGAACGACTTGAGCGTCACGGTGTAGGTCGCCTTCGCCCCCTTGAGCCCCTCCGGCGCGGACTCCTTGTCGAACTTGGCCTTGACGTCTGTCTTCGTCTCGCCGGCCTTCATGCCCTTGACGGCGTCGAGGATCTCGGGCAGGAAGCGCCCCTCCTCGACCTGCGTCCAGAAGCCCTTGCCCTCGGCGACG
>CACYCW010000170.1 GCA_902773015.1 uncultured bacterium | reverse complement strand
TGGTTGATCTTGCGCGTCCAGCTCATGTCGCTGACGTGGATCATGCCGTCGATGCCCTCCTCGAGCTCGACGAACGCGCCGTACGTCGTGAAGTTGCGGACCTTGCCGTGGATCTTCGAGCCGACCGGGAAGCGCTCCTGGACGGTGTCCCACGGGTTCGCCTGGGTCTGGCGGATGCCGAGCGCGATCTTCTGGTTCTCGACGTCGACCAACAGCACCACGACCTGCACCTCATCGCCGACAGAAAGCATGTCAGACGCACGCGCGACGCGCTTCGTCCAGCTGAACTCGCTGATGTGCACGAGCCCCTCGATGCCGGGCGCGATCTCGACGAACGCACCGTACGCCGCGAGGTTCACGACCTTGCCGGTTACGCGCGAGCCGACCGGGAACTGTTCCTGAATCGTGTTCCACGGGTTCTCCGTCGTCTGCTTCAGGCCGAGGGAGATGCGCTCGCGCTCGCGATCCACGTCGAGCACCATGACGTCGATCTCCTGGCCGACCTTGAGCACCTCGCTCGGGTGCTTCACGCGGCCCCAGCTCATGTCCGTGATGTGCAGCAGGCCGTCGATGCCGTCAAGATCGATGAACGCGCCGAAATCGGTGATGTTCTTCACGCGACCCTTGCGGATCTCGCCCTTCTGCAGCGAGGCCAGCAGCTCCGCCTTCTTCTCCATCATCGTGCCCTCTATGAGCTCGCGGCGCGAGACGATGAGATTGCGGCGCTCGTTCGAGATCTTGATGACCTTGAACTCAAAGGTCTGGCCGACATAGACCTCGAGATCCTTGACCGGCGTGATGTCGACCTGCGAGCCGGGCAGGAACGCCTCGACGTCGTCGATCGTGACGAGCAGGCCGCCCCGAACGGCGGACTTGATCGTGCCGGTGACGACACACCCCTCGACATAGCGGTCGAGGATCTTCTCCCAGCGGATCTTGTCATCCGCCCTCCGCTTCGAAAGCTCGACCATGCCGGTCTTGTCGTCCTCGAGCTTGACGATCATCACGGTGACCTTGTCGCCGACGGCAACCGCGGGGGCCTCCCCCTCGACACCCGTGGCGAACTCACCGATGCCGATGACCCCGACCGACTTGTAGCCGATGTCGACGTAGACATCGTCGCCCTTGATTGCGCTGACGGTTCCCTCCACGAGGTTACCGCTCTTGAACTTCGTCTCCTGACCCGCCGTGGCGAGGATCTCCGCCATCGCGGCGGACTTCTCGGCAGGAGGCGTAGGCTTCCTGATAGCCATTGATTTCTCTTTTTCTTGTCTGTTGACGATCGCGGTTTTCTGCCGCGTCCGCCCCGTCTTTGGGCGCGGAAATGAGAATTATATCAAAAACCGGCCCCAGCGCGCAAGGGGGTCAGTGGCGGAAACTGCGCTGGCCCGTGAAGACCATCGCCACGCCCGCGTCGTTGCAGCAGTCGATGACATCCCAGTCGCGGAGCGCCCCGCCTGGCTGCACGATCGACGTGATGCCCTCGCGAATGCCCACCTCCGCGCCGTCGCGGAACGGGAAGAACGCGTCGGACACCATCGCGCATCCGGGGAGACCGCCCTTCGCGGCCTTCGTCTCCTCGAGTATCTCCGCCTGCTTGCGCGCACCGTCGTCCTCGCCGAAGACGAGCCGCAGGTCGTTGAACGGCTTCTGGTACCGCTCCCACGCAATCCAGTCCGCGTGCTTGGTGTAGGCCTTGTCGCGCGCGATCTCGGCGACACCCACGCGATCCTGCTCGCCCGTGCCGATGCCGACCGTGGCGCCGTCCTTCACGTAGAGGACGGAGTTCGAGGTGACGCCGGCCTCGACCAGCCATCCGAACACGAGGTCGGCGTACTCCTTTTCCGTCGGGAGACGCTTGATCCTGTGCTCCTCGTACGTGACCGCACCAGTTGCCTTGTCGGTGATCTTCCGGTTGCAGTAGGCCGGCATCAGGTCCTCCGGCTTGCGGGCGTTCGCCGCAAACGAGGTCTGCGCGACAATGCCGCCGTCGATGAGGCTCTTGAAGTCGATCACATGCTTGGCGACGAAGTCGGTGAGACACGCCATGTTGCGGATGCGAAAGACGCGCAGGTTCTTCTTCGTGGCGAAGAGATCGAGGACGCCGGGCTGGAAGTCCGGCGCGACGACGACCTCGGCGTAGTTCTCGACGATGAGTCGCGCCGTCTCGAGATCGCAGTCGCGGTTGAGCGCGATCGCCCCGCCGAACGCCGCTAGACGATCGGCCTTGTTCGCCCGGAAGTACGCTTCCGCGAGCGTCGTGCCGAGCGCAACGCCGCACGGGTTGTTGTGCTTCACTATGACGGCCGTCGGCTTGTCCATCAGGTAGCGCAGTATGTTGAGCGCGTTGTCCGTGTCGGTCACGTTCGTCTTGCCGGGATGCTTGCCGCTCTGCAGCAGCTCGGGCACGGACGCCAGATACTGCCCGGCCTGGAGCATCTCGACGTCGCCCAGCACGAGATTGCCGTTGACGAGTCGGTAGAGCGCGGCTTCCTGCCCGGGGTTCTCGCCGTAGCGCAGGCCCTTCTCCTCTCCGCCGATGTTCCACGTCACCTTCTCGTAGCGGAACGTCTGGCGGCTCTCGCCGTCAACGAACGAAATCTCCATCGCAGGCGCGAAGTGGTCGGCCTCGATTGTCTTGTAGGCTTCCTTAAGGTCTTTCAT
>CACYCW010000169.1 GCA_902773015.1 uncultured bacterium | reverse complement strand
TACTACCCGGCCGAGCCCTACAAGGGCAAGGGCATCAAGTACGTCGGCGAGCACATCCGCCGCAAGCAGGGCAAGAAGGTCGCCTAATCGCGGCAGAGGGGAGAAAGAAGATGTTTAATCGCAAAGTCCAGCGCCAGAAGCGGCACCTCCGCCTGCGCCAGCGCGTGATCGGGACGGCGGCGCGTCCGCGCCTGTCGATCTGCGTCAGCAACAAGCACATGTACGTCCAGTTCATCGACGACGATGCTGGTCGCACGCTCGCCCAGGCGAACACGCTGAAGGACGAGCACGCGAACCTCGCGACCGCGAAGGCGCTCGGCGAGCGCGCCGCCGAGGCCGCGAAGGCCGCCGGCATCTCGATCGTCGTCGTCGATCGCGGCGGCAGGAAGTACACGGGCCGCATCGCGGCGATCGTGGACGCCGCCGTCGCCGCCGGCATCGCCATCACCGCGAAGAAGGAGGAGAAGTAAGCCATGGCTTTCAATCGTGACAAGCGTCCCCAGGAGCAGGGCGACGAGCTCGACGAGCACACAGTGTTCATCAACCGCTGCGCCAAGACCGTCAAGGGCGGCCGCCGCATGAGCTTCTCGGCCGTCATCGTCGTCGGCGACAAGGAAGGCCGTGTCGGCGTCGGCTTCGGCAAGGCGAACGAGGTGGCGGACGCGATCCGCAAGGGCGGCGAGGCCGCCCGCAAGGACATGCGCAAGGTGACCCTGCACGGCAAGACGATTCCGCACGACGTCGAAGGCGTCTGCGACGGCGGTCGCGTCATCCTCAAGCCGGCGCCGGACGGCACGGGCCTCATCGTCGGCGGCGGCATGCGCCCCGTCCTTGAGGCGGTTGGCATCCGCGATGCGGTCGGCAAGTCGCTCGGATCCAAGAACCGTCTCAACGTCGTGAAGGCGACGATGAACGCGCTCATGAAGCTCCGCTCGGCCGAGGAGATCGCTGAGGTCAGGGCCTAGCCGAACCGACGGATATCGAAGGCAGTCGACAGCAATCGAAGGAGAACTTAAAATGGAACTTCATTCACTCACCAACACACCCGGTGCGCGCAAGCGCGCCAAGCGCGTCGGCCGCGGCTGCGGCTCGGGCCTTGGCAAGACGGCCGGCAGGGGCCAGAAGGGGCAGCAGTCGCGCAAGGGCCACAAGCACAAGCTCGTGTTCGAAGGCGGCCAGATGCCGCTCGTCCGCCGTCTCCCGAAGCGCGGCTTCAACAACGCCGCGTTCAACGCGAAGGCCCTTGCCGTCAACGTCGGCGACCTCGAGCGGAAGTTCGAGGCCGGTGCCGAGATCACGATCGAGACGCTCGCGAAGGCCGGGTTCACGGACAACAAGAAGCCGAAGATCAAGATCCTCGGCAACGGCGAGCTCACCAAGAAGCTCACGGTCAAGGTGCCCTGCTCGGCCTCCGCGAAGGCGAAGATCGAGAAGGCCGGCGGCTCCGTCGCCTGATCGCGAGCGGTCGTGAGATTCGAACAGGGGGGACAGGAATGAAGATCAATCTCGCGAACGTCGCCTTCACCGACAGGCCGACGCTGCTGGCTGCAGACGGCGAGTTCACCGCAGTCGCGTTCCGCTATTCGACCGGCGTCGCCGCGCTCAAGGTCTCGAACCGCCGCGGCAGCTTCACCATCCTCCCGTGGATGGGCCAGATGATCTGGCGATGCGACTTCGACGGGCGTGAGCTCGCCATGAAGTCCATCTACGACGAGCCCAAGGACTGCAAGGAGAGCTACTCCGAGAGCTATGGCTGCTTCCTGATGCACTGCGGTCTCACGGCGATGGGCAATCCCTCGCCGGAGGACACTCACATCGGCCACGCCGAGCTGCCGGTCGCCCGCTATCAGGATGCGTATCTCGAGTTTGGGCGGGACAGGGTCGGCGAGTATGTCGCCGTCGGCGGCTCCTATCGCCATGACCTCTGCTTCACCTACAACTACGTCTTCTCGCCGCGCGTCGTGCTGCGGAAGGGGGCTGCCAAGATCGAGGTCAGCGCGACGGCGCGCAACGAGAAGGACATCCCCTTCGAGTACTACTACCTCTGCCACGTCAACCACCGCCCCGTCGATGGGTCGCGCATCGTCGAGTCGCCGCTGAAGCGCCCGCCGATCATCAACCGCGAGGTTCCAGACGGATACTACAAGCCGTGGGGCGACGCGACGAATCGCTTCCTCGACGAGCTCGAGCGCGACTACACGCGCCAGTCCCTCGTCGGCGCGAAGGGCGAGAGCTACCGCCCGGAGATTGTCAACTGCTACTTCCACAAGCCGGATCGCAATGGCTGGGCGATCGTGAAGCAGGTCTACCCGAAGAAGGCGGGCGGCGTGTTCGTGCGGTATCGCCCGTCCGAACTGCCCTACGCGACGCGCTGGATCGCGCGCACGGAGGACGAGGACGCGATGGGCATGTGCCTGCCGGCGACGTCCGAGCACAAGGGACGTCTCTTCTGCCAGGCACACAAGGAGCAGCGTTACCTCGCACCGGGCAAGTCGTTCTCGGTTCACATCGAGACCGGCATTCTCTGACGTGGCGGCAACCGTGCCAGGGTCGACAGCCGTCGGCAGCGATCGACACCTGTCGACAGCTGTCGGCGGCGAATGCGATATAATACCAACGAGTCACTTACGAGAAAGAGGGAAAGACGATGATTGACATCAGGAGACTGAGGGATGACTTCGACGCGACCGCCGCGGCACTCGCGCGTCGCGGTGTGGAGGCCGAGACGCTGGCGAAGGCACGCGACCTGGACGCACGGCGCCGTGCGCTTCTCGGCGAGACCGAGTCGCTGAAGGCCAAGCGCAATGCCGCGTCCAAGGAGATCGGCAAGGTCGCGGCCGCAGGCGGCGACATCGCTGCCGCGAAGGCCGAGATGCGCGCTGTCGGCGACCGGATTGCCGAGATTGACCGCGAGCTCGCCCAGGTCGATCATGACCTCCGGGAGACCCTGCTCATGATCCCGAACATCCCCGCGCCCGAGATTCCGACCGGCATGGATTCCTCGGCGAACAAGGTCGTCCGTCTCGTCGGCGAGTGGAAGGATCCCGACTTCAAGATCCTCGATCACATGACCGTCGGCGAGAAGCTCGGCATCTTCGACTTCCCGCGCGGGGTGAAGCTTACGGGCACGGGCTTCCCGATCATCCTCGGACCCGGCGCGAAGCTCCAGCGCGCGCTCATACAGTACATGCTCGACCTGCACTGCACGAAGCAGGGCTACACCGAGATGCTGCCGCCGTTCGTGGTGAACAGCGACTCGATGACGGGTACGGGGCAGCTGCCCAAGTTCGCGGAGGACCTCTACCACTGCCAGATCGACGATTTCTGGCTCATCCCGACGGCCGAGGTGCCGGTCACTAACTACTACCGAGACGACATCCTCTCCGCCAAGAACCTGCCGATCAAGCTCACGGCCTACACGCCGTGTTTCCGCCGCGAGGCCGGCTCGGCCGGCAAGATGACGCGCGGCATGTTGCGCGTGCACCAGTTCGACAAGGTCGAGATGGTGAACTTCGTGCACCCCGACCACAGTTTCGAGCAGCTGGAGATTCTGGTGAAGGAGGCCGAGGAGGTGCTGACGGGGCTGGGGCTCCACTTCCGCGTGTTGCAGCTCTGTTCGGGCGACATGGGCTTTTCGGCGGCGAAGTGCTATGATCTCGAGCTCTGGGCGCCGGGCGAGCGGCAGTGGCTGGAGGTCAGCTCCTGCTCGTGCTTCACCGACTATCAGGCGCGTCGGCTCAACTGCAGGTTCAAGGACGCCGACGGCAAGACGCGGCTCGTCCATACGCTGAACGGCTCGGGCGTCGCCTTGCCACGGCTCATGGTCGCGCTGCTGGAGCAGTGCCAGAACGCCGACGGATCGGTCACGATTCCCGAGTTGCTTCGTCCGTACATGAATGGCCAGGAGAAACTCGTGCCGGTCGCGTGAAGCCGTTGCGCTGGGAAGGGGGAGAGATGAAGAAGTTCCTGAGTGCGAACGAGGCGGTTGCCCACGCAGCCGCGCAGGCGGGGTGCGTCGTGGCATCGGCCTATCCGGGAACCCCCTCGACGGAGATCCTGGAGAACATTGTGAAGTTCAAGTCGACCGTGCGCTGCGAGTGGGCGGTGAACGAGAAGGTCGCGATGGAGACCGCTATCGGCGCGTCAATGGCCGGAGCGCGCGCCCTCACCGCGATGAAGCACGTCGGTCTCAACGTCGCGATGGACCCGCTCATGACATTCACCTACGTGGGCGCAACGGGCGGCATGGTCGTCGTCTCGGCGGACGACCCCGGCATGCACAGCTCGCAGAACGAGCAGGACAACCGCAACCTCGCCAAGTTCGCCCGCGCGCTGCTCCTCGAGCCCTCCGACTCGCAGGAGGCCTATGACTTCACCGTGCGCGCCTTCGAGCTTTCCGAGCAGTTCTCCGTGCCGGTCATCCTGCGTCTCACCACCCGCACGAGTCACAGCGCGTCCCTCGTCGAGCTCGGCTACTTCGCGCCCGCGCCGCATCCGCTCGTCCCCTACAAGCGCAACATCCAGAAGCACATCCCCGTGCCGATGTTCGCGCGCGGCCACCGTCTTGCCGCCGAGAAGCGCACCGCGGCGATGGCGGCGGCGGCCTGCGCCTCGCCGTTCAACCGCGTCGAGAAGGGGCGCACCGACCTCGGCATCGTCACGAGCGCCGTCGCCTACCAGTATGTCAAGGAGGTCTTCCCTGAGTTCTCCATCCTGAAGCTCGGGTGGACGAATCCGTTGCCGAAGGCGCTGATTGCGGACTTCGCGAAGTCCGTCGACCGCCTCCTCGTCGTCGAGGAGCTCGACCCGTTCCTCGAGGACCAGATCCGCGCGATGGGGCTCGCGGTCGTCGCGCACGAGACCGAGCTCAACATGCTCGAGCTCAACGCCGACCGCCTGCAGAATCTGCGCCACGAGCTCCTGGGCGACGTTTCCGAGGCGAAGACCGCGAAGCCGGCCGAGGGCCTCCCGACGCGTCCGCCCGTCCTCTGCGCCGGATGCGGCCATCGCGGTGTCTTCTACGTACTGCATAAGCTCGGCGCGATCGTGACGGGGGACATCGGCTGCTACACGCTCGGTGCGTTTCCGCCCCTGAACGCGATGGACTCGACCATCTGCATGGGTGCGTCGATCGGCAACGCGGCGGGCATGAGAAAGGCCGGCCTCAAGGGACGCATCTGCGCCGTCCTCGGCGATTCGACGTTCTTCCACAGCGGCATCACCGGCATCCTCTCGGCGCACTACAACGGCACGCCGGTCACCACTGTCGTGCTCGACAACCGCATCACCGGCATGACCGGCCACCAGGACAATCCTGGATCCGGCAAGACGCTCGCGGGCGATCCTGCGCCTGTCACCGAGATCGACGCGATCGCCAAGGCCTGCGGCTACCGCAAGGTGGTGACTGTCTCCGCGGACGATCTCGCCGGACTCGAACGGGTCCTCAAGGACGCGATGGACGGCGACGAGGGCGCGCTCATCATCGCCTATGCCCCGTGCCGCATTGCCGCGAAGCTGACGAAGGAGGGCCTTTGCGTCACGGATGCGGCGAAGTGCAAGGCATGCGGCGCGTGCTTCAAACTCGGCTGCCCCGCGATCACGCGCGGCGAGGAAGTCGCGCCGGGCCGCTTCAAGATGCGTATCGACGAGAACCTCTGCGCGGGCTGCAAGCAGTGCTCGCAGGTCTGCAAGTTCGGCGCCATCACGCGCGTGCGATAATCTGACGTGAACAGGGTGATTTTAAAGTCGAAGCGCGAACGGAGCGTTCTCAAGCATCACCCGTGGATCTTCTCAGGTGCGATTGCATCGGAGCCTTCCGGAGGCGTCGATCCCGGCGAGACGGTGGAGGTCGTCGATTCCGGCGGGAGAGCGCTCGGCTACGGAGCGTATTCGCCGCAGTCCCAGATTCGCGTTCGGATGCTTTCGTTCGGCTCCGCCGCCGCCCCTGACGACACGGCCATCGAGGGACGCGTCGCCGCCGCAATCGGGCGTCGTGCGGACTACTTCGCCGATGCCTACACCAACGCGATTCGCCTCGTCAACGCCGAGAGCGATGCGCTGCCCGGCGTCGTCGCCGACTACTACTCCGGCTGGGTCGTCGCCCAGTTCACGAGCGCCGGAGCCGAGCGCCGGAAGAGCGTCATCGCCGCAGCGCTCATGAAGTTCGCCCCGTTCTGCCGCGGTGTCGCCGAGCGTGCGGACATCGATTCGCGTGCGAAGGAGGGGCTCGCCACCGAACCTTCCTTCGCCGTGCTAGCCGGCGAGGAACCGCCCGAGCTCATCGAGATCGCCGAAGGCGACGTGCATTTCCTTGTCGATGTCCGGAAGGGACACAAGACCGGCTTCTATCTCGACCAACGCGACGCCAGGCGAACGGTCGGCGCGCTGGCGAACGGTGCGGAAGTGCTGAACTGCTTCGCCTACACGGGTGGCTTCGGGCTCCACGCCCGTGCCGCGGGCGCCGCCCACATCACCCAGGTCGATATCTCGGAGGACGCGCTCGCGCTGGCGCGACGCAATGCCGACCTCGCTCATCTCTGCGGCACGGCAGTCGACTACGTCGTCGCAGACGTCTTCACCTACCTGCGCACCTGCCGAGATGCGAACCGCCGGTTCGACCTCATCGTCCTCGATCCGCCGCGCTTCGCTGCGGGCAAGGGACAGCTCATGAAGGCGGCTCGCGGCTACAAGGACGTTAACCTCCTCGCGATGAAGCTTCTTCGTCCGAACGGTCTGCTGGCCACCTTCAGCTGTTCAGGCGCGATGACGCCGGACCTCTTCGACCGCGTCCTTGCCGAGGCGGCCGAGGACGCAGGGCGAGACTTCCAGGTCGTCACCCGCACACGTCAGGCGAGCGACCATCCTGTGGCGCTCGCCTTCCCCGATGGGCTCTACCTCAAGGGGGCGATCCTCCGTGCGCTTTGAGGTGTGCGGACGGGTAGATTTCCGAGGCGATTTTTGGTATAATGTTCTTCGTTTTCATTGCAAGGAACGGAAATGGGACAGATAGAGGAAACGACAGAACTTCGGTTGGATTTCACCAAACTGGAGAAAGTGGGGCGGCAGGTGGCCGAGACCCGCGCGGCAGGCGGCGCGAGTTGCGATCCGGGGGTCATCCCCGTGGCGGTGCAGAATGCGGACACGAAGGAAGTGATCCTCGTCGCCTACACGAACGAGTTCGCGATGCGCGAGTCATTCGCGAAGCGCAAGCTGATCCTCTGGTCGACGAGCCGGAACAAGCTCTGGTTCAAGGGCGAGACGAGCGGAGAGACGTTCGATCTTCTCGAGGCCTACGTCAATTGCGAGCAGAATTCGCTGCTCTACATCGTGCGGCCCTGCCGCGGCGGCATCTGCCATACGAAGAACGCCGCCGGCGCTCCGCGCAACTGCTACTACCGTCGCATCGATATCGACACGATGGATCTCACGTTCGTTGACCCGTAGGAGAACCTCGTCCACGACGGCCGTCGATTGACGTCTGATGGCGACCCGGGCGCTCTTCGCACAAATTTCACTTCAAGACAAAAAAGGAAAATCATGATCGGACAAGGTGTGGTACTGATGCTTGCGGGCATGGGCATCGTCTATGTGTTTCTCTCGGTTCTCATCATCGTCACCAAGACGTCGATGAAGGGCATCGTGCGCTTTAACGGAATCCTTCCGCAGGAGGCGCCGAAGAAGAAGCCTGCTGCCTGCGCATCTGGCGACGACGACGCCAATATCGCCCTTGCGATCGCCGTGGCGATGGGGTAGAACGAGTGCCTTCGACAGCCGTCGACAGCACTCGGCAGCAATCGAATCGGCGGTAATCGACAGCAATCGGCAGCAATCGAAACGACAGCAATCGACCCACGAAACTTTCAAAGAAAGGTAACTCAAGTAAAATGGCCAAGAAAAACGTCAAGTTCATGTTGACCGCGTTCCGTGACGGGTTCCAGTCCGTCATCGGTGCGCGCGTTCTCTCCAAGGATTTCCTCCCCTGCGTCGAGGAGGCCTACGCCGCGGGCGTGCGGTGGTTCGAGGCCGGTGGCGGCGCACGCTTCCAGAGCTGCTACTTCTACTGCCAGGAGGATGCCTTTGACGTGATGGACAAGTTCCGTGCCGCCGCTCCGGAGGCCGATCTGCAGACGCTCTCGCGCGGCGTGAACGTGGTTGGCCTTGAGTCGCAGCCGAGTGACATGATCAAGCTGCACGCCCAGATGTTCAAGAAGCACGGCATGAGTTCGATCCGCAACTTCGACGCGCTCAATGACGTCAACAACCTGAAGTGGTCCGGCCAGTGCATCCATGACGCGGGTCTCAATCACGAGGTCGTGGTGACGATGATGGGCCTGCCGCCCGGCATCGACAACAAGGGCACGCACACGCCGGAGTTCTACCGCGACCGACTGAAGATGATCATGGACGCGGGCATTCCCTTCGATCGCGTCGCGTTCAAGG
>CACYCW010000168.1 GCA_902773015.1 uncultured bacterium | reverse complement strand
GCTCTACGAGTCGATGCATCCGGCGTGGAGCGTGAAGGGCAACTACGACTGGCGCACGACCTGCTTCCACCGCTGCATGGAGGCGGGCGTCGACGACGTGGGACTCGGCGTCCTCTACGGCCTGTGCGACTGGCGCTACGAACTGCTGGCGACGGTGCTGCACGCGCGCGACCTGGAGCGCTGGTTCAACATCGGGCCGCACACGCTCTCCTTCCCGCGGCTCGAGCCGGCGAGCGGCACGAAGGTACCGGAGGAGTCGCCGTGGCTCATCGACGACGCGACCTTCGCGCGCATCATCGTGATCGCGCGCCTCTCAGTGCCCTACACGGGCATCATCGTGACCGCGCGCGAGAACCCGGCGTCGCGCAACCGCGTCATCGATCACGGCATGACCCAGCTCGACTGCTCCTCGAACATCGCCATCAAGGGTTACAGCGACTTCGAGAGCGAGGCGCACCAGGAGAAGGAGCGCCAGCAGTTCATGCTCGGCGACACACGCTCGATCGACGAGATGGTGCGCTATCTCGCCGGGCGTGGCATCATCACGAGCTTCTGCACGGCGGGCTACCGCTGCGGACGAACGGGCGGCTGCATCATGGACGCGCTCAAGACCGGTCGCGAGGGCAAGTTCTGCAAGATCAACGCCGTGCTGACCTTTCGCGAGTGGCTCGACGACTTCGCGTCCGACGAGACCCGCCGCATCGGCGATGCGCTCATCGAGAAGGAACTCGCCGGCATCAAGGAGTGGCTGCCGAAGTTCTATCCGACAGTGATGAAGCAGTACGAGGCCACCTGCCGCGGCGAGCGCGATCTCTTCTTCTGAGCCGATGTCGCGCGGTTGCCGCGCGGACGGGCGATTTGATATAATACCGACCATGAGAATGACTCAGAACCTCAGTCGGGGCTGGCTGACCGTTGTCATCACGGCGGTTGCACTGGCCGCAAGCGCGGAGTTCCCGCCGATCTGCAATCCCACGCCGGTCAAGAAGACCGTCACGCCCGTGCGGCGCGAGATCGTCGTCTCCATCATCGGCGAGGACATCCTGTCGAAACCCAAGGACTGCAAGTGGGATCTCCAGCGCATGATCGACCACTGGACGTCGGCCATGGACCGCGAGATCGTGAAGAAGCCAGATCTCGTCATCCTGCCCGAGGTGATCGACTACTACACGCAGGCGAGCGCGCAGGAGAAGCTGGCGTGGTATCGCTTCCGCGGCGACGGGCTCATGAAGGCGATGCAGGCCTACGCGAAGCGTCATCGCATCTATCTCGTCTTCAACTCGGCGCGGCAGCGGCCTGACGGCCGCATCGCCAACACGACCTGGACGCTCGATCGCGACGGCGACCTCATCGCCGCCTACGACAAGAAGTACCCGACGCCGCGCGGCATGGAAGCCATGGGCGAGGTTCCCGGCGACGGTCCGGTCGTGGTCGACACCGACTTCGGGCGCCTCGGCTTCATCACCTGCTTCGACCTGAACTTCACCGACTTCGCCGAGGAATACCGTCCGCTCCGGCCGGACATCCTCTGCTTCTGCTCGTACTATGACGGCAACTACATGCGCCGTTACTGGGCGAGCCGCGTCGAGGCGCACGTCATTGCGTCGACCGTCGGCAGCGGGCTCCCGAAGTCCGTCGTCGGCCCGTCCGGAGAGGAGTTCCTCTTCGAGCCGGCGAAGGCTCGGCGCACGGTGACGCTGCGCGTCAACACGAACTTCCGCGTGATCCACTACGACCACAACCATGAGAAGCTCGCCGCCGCGCGGGCGAAATACGGTCATCGGCTGTTTGTCACCGACCCGACGCGCGCGGGCACCTTCACGCTCTTCTCGCGCGACCCGAAGCTGCCGGTCGACGATGTCGTGAAGGAATTCGAGATGGAGACGTGGCGGGAATACCACGACCGCACGCTCCGGCTGAAGGCGGCCGTCCCGCCCGAGAAGGGGCCCGAACCGCGGCTTTTCCCGAAGATCGTGAAGAAGCCGGTGAAGGTCGTGCGGCGGCCCATCCGCGTGGCGATCATCGGTGAAGGGAGGATGAACAAGCCGAAGGGACTCAAGTGGGACATACAGGAAGTGGTTGACTACTGGACGTCGGCCATGGACGGCGAGATGCCGAACCGTCCAGACCTCCTCGTGCTGCCGGAGGGCATCGACCATTGGAACAACATCTCGCCGGGCGAGAAGGCGGCGTGGATGGCCTTTCGCGGCGACAAACTCATGAAGGCGATGCAGGCCTACGCCAAACGGCACCGCGTCTATCTCGTCTACAACTCCGCGACCCAGTTCAAGGACGGTCGCTTTGCGAACACGAGCTGGACGATCGACCGCGACGGTGACGTGATCGGCGCCTATGACAAGGCGTTTCCGACGCCGCGCGAGATGGAGTGGCCAGACTACCGCACCGTGCCGGGCACGGATCCGGTCGTGGTCGACACCGACTTCGGCCGCCTGGGCTTCGTCACCTGCTTCGACCTCAACTTCACGCCGTTTGCCGACAGGTACCGTCCGCTCGGCGTCGACGTGATGATCTTCTGCTCGTATTACGACGGCAACTACATGCGCGAGTACTGGGCGAGCCGGTGCCAGTCCTACCTCGTCAGCAGCACGGTCGGCGGCGGGCTCCCGAAGACGATCGTCGGCCCCTCCGGCGAGCCGGTGCGCTACCTCGAGCAGGGGCGGGTGCGCACGGTCACGGATGAGATCAACACGAACTTCCGCGTGATCCACTGGGACGACAACTACCAGAAGCTCAATGCGGCGCTGAAGAAGTACGGCGATCGGCTGTACATCACGGACCCGACGCGCGCCGGCACGTTCACGCTCTTCTCGTCCGACCCGGCGCTTCCCGTCGATGACGTCGTGAAGGAGTTCGGGATCGAGACATGGACCGAGTATTACGATCGCACGCTGCGGCTTCGCCGGAAGATGCATGAAGTGGGCGCTCTATAACATCCTTTTCGCCCTGGTCTACCCGTTCCTCCTGCCGGGGTTCCTCGTGCGGATGCTCCGGCGCGGCGGCTACGCGGCGCGGATGGGTGATCGCTTCGCACTCTATCCGAAGGGGCTTTTCGACGTGGGGCGCGGGCTCTTCGATTCGCACCGCGCGTATGCGCCGGGTCCGGAGGGGTTCGTCTGGGTGCACGCCGTCAGCGTCGGCGAGGTGCAGGTCGCCGGGCAGTTCATGCGCGAATGGCGGCGCATCGAGCCCGACGTGCGGTTCTGCTTCTCGACGACCTCCTCGACCGGCTGGCGGATGGCGGAGCGCGAGGTGACGGAGCGGGATGCGCTCATCTACAATCCGCTCGACTTCCCGAACTTCGTGAAGAGCGCGATTCGCACGGTGCGTCCGCGGGCGATCGTGCTCACCGAGTCGGAGATCTGGCCGAACTTCATCCGCGCGGCGCGGCGCCACGGGATCCCCCTCTACCTCATCAACGCGCGAGTGAGCGATCGGAGCGCGCCGCGCTACCGTCTGGTGCGCTGGTGGTTCGGCGAGGTGCTCGCGTCGTTCACGCGAATCTTCGCGCAGTCCGACCTTGATCGCGACCGCCTCGTCGCCGCCGGGGCGCCGGAAGGGCGCATCGAAGTGACTGGCAGCTTCAAGTTCGACGTCGCCGCGCGCAACAAGGCGAAGGAGCGCGAGCTGCGGGACTGGATCGGCGAGGGGCGGATTCTCCTCGGCGGCTCGACCTGGCCCGGCGAGGATGTCGCGCTCCTCAAGGTCTACAGGGAATTGCTCAACTCCCCAACCCAACCGGCTTCGCTCAAGCTCGTCATCGCGCCGCGTCATTTCGAAAAGGCGGACGCGGTCGAGGCGAACATCCGGGCCGCGGGCTTCGCCTGCCGGCGGCGAAGCCGGGAGCGGACGGCAGGCAACGCGGCGCCGGGCGGGGAGTCTGGCGATCGCCCGGCGGTTTTTCTGGCGGACACGACGGGCGAGCTGATGGGACTCTACGGTATTGCTGACACGGTGTTCGTCGGCAAGTCGCTCTGTGCGCACGGGGCGCAGAACATGATCGAGCCGTGCCTCTGCGGCAAGCCGACGATCGTCGGGCCGAACACCGAGAACTTCCGTCCAGTGATGAGCGACCTCCTTGCGGCGAACGCGATCATCCAGGTGCGCGACGAGGCGGAGCTGGCGCAACGCATTGCCGCGTGTCTGGCCGATGACGGGGGGCTTGGTGTGCGGGCGCAAGAGGCGGTCAAGCGCCGCCGTGGCGTCGTCGCGCGCTGCGTCGCTGGCATCCGCGAGGGGAACCGATGAAGATGTAAGTGCGTTTAGGCATTTCCCTTTTGCGGTCACCTTGTGCTTTGCGGTGGAATTTTGTATAATGCCATTGTTACAACCCGAAAGGAGTGCTCTGAATGGCGAGTGGACAGATCAGGAAAGTGGTTTGTACGGCGGCGATTTGCGCAGCACTGGGCCTTGACGCTGCGACAACCTGGCAGGTCAACCAATCGACCGGAAACGATGCGGCTGCTCCTTGCTCGCATGAAGGCAATGAACTCCAGCGTCTGTAACCTCACAAAAGAAAGGGAGACCTTGAATGCCTGATTTGGCGGCCACGGTCAAGTTGGGACCTTTCTCTCTCGTAGCGGTCGTCGCGATTGCGATTCTCGCTGGCTGCGCGAAGGAGGAGCCTCTGCCCCGCGCGACGTACGTCTACGAGCCGGTGCGGCACGCAAGCGCCTTCATCGCCCTCGTTGAGCAACCTGAGGCGAAGACGGCGCTCCTGCTTGGCGCCGATGCCGCGCCGCTGGCGAAAATACTTGAGCATGCCGGTCTGCGCGTTGCCGCGCCGGACGCGACCAATGCCGCGCCGCCTGCCGCCGCTGCGCCTGAAGGCCCGTTTGACATCGTCCTGGCGGAGGGCGAGCCGCTGACATACGCCGCCTGCCGTGCGGCGATGGCGCGCCTTGCGGAGAACGGCGTCCTGCTCTGGACGCTGGATGTCGCCGGGGCGAGCGTCGGGCGATTCCGCGACATGCTGCGCGCGTTCGTCCCGGAGTCGCAGCACCTGTGGATGCCGGGCGAGGGCCGCTGGCTCGTCGCGGGGCGGAGGCAGCGCCGCGCGGTGCCGCTCGCCGCGATGCTCGACGTGTTCACACGCGAGCAGGTCTTCGCCGACATGGCGAAGGCGCACTGCACCTCGCTGCCGGAGATATTCGCGAGCTATGCCGGAACTCGCGAGGACGTGATGCCGGCGTTTGCTCTTCTCGATCTCTCGGCCACGGTCGGTCCGCAGAACTTTCTCACGCGCGAGGTGGAGCCGGTCGGCTGGATCGACGCCACCGGCATCGACGCCGACATCGCCAGGGCCGTCCACGCCGAGACCCGCTCGATGCAGGTCGTGCGCCGTCTCGTGGTGGAGGGCGACCTCGCCGCGGCGATCGCGACGGACAAGAAGGGAGAGGAGGCGGCCGCGGAGATCTGGGCGCGTGCGGCGCTGCGCAACCCGAACGACCTCCTCCTGCTGGAGCGGCTTGACCGCCTAGAGCGAAATGCGCGCGGCTTTCTCGAGGTCGGTCGCGTCATCCAGGCGATGAAGTGCTACGAGACGCTCGTGCTCGTCCGTCCCGACGACGCGACGGCGGTGCACAACTTCGGCATGTGCCTGAAGCGGCTTGGCAAGCTCGACGTCGCCGAGAAGGCCCTCGAGCGCGCGCGGCGCCTCTCGGGAGGCCGTTCCTTGTGAAATACGTAGAAAAGGGCGGGGGCGCCGCTTTCACGAACGCCACCGCCACTTCTCCCTCATCCCTTCTTCTCCTCCCTCATCCTCCGACCACGACCTGGATCGGGAAGGAGATGGTCTCGGTTCCGTGATCGGGATCGCCGTCGGCGCTGTAGAGCAGATAG
>CACYCW010000167.1 GCA_902773015.1 uncultured bacterium | reverse complement strand
GACGAGTCGTGGCGCGAGCATCCGGAGACGCTGGTCTATCTCCAGACGCGCTACGCCGCCGGCGTCGCGCACTTCGACGACGTGCGTCTCGACAAAATCTCAAAATAAAGCATAGAAAAGAACTTCATAATCAGAAGAGAAAAGGGCATGAAGCTGAAGAAATTGCCATGGACAAAGTCGGCTGCGCTTTGCGCGGTTGCTGCAATGCTCGCAGGCATGGCGGCGGCCATCACGCTGGAGCCGGGCGCAGTTGAGGTCGTGCTGCCGGTGAAACCGTTCCCAGTCGAGCGGTTCGCCGCGCAGGAGATGACGAACTTCCTCTCGCGCGTCCTTGGTGCTCCCGTGCCGATCGTTGAAGACGGCGGGGCGGCGTGCGCGGCGCGACCGCCCTACCGAGCGGTGCGCATCCTCCTCGGCCGCGCGGCGGGGTTTGACGTCTCCGGGTTGGAGCGCGATGCGTTCAGGACGAAGGTCGATCGCTTGGCGGACGGCGCCGGTGCGATTTGCATCGCCGGGCGCGATGATCGCTCCGCCGATATCGACGCGATGCTGGCCGGCAGGGGAAACGTGCTGCGCACAGAGCATGCGACACTGTTCGGCGTATATGCGTTTCTCGAGGACTTCGCTGGCTGCCGGTTCTTCTTTCCCGGAGATTTTGGCACCGTAGTGCCGCGCGCCGATTCCGTGGAGGTTCCGTTAGGCGACCGGACGACTGCGCCCGTCTTCACCGTGCGCGCCCCGTACATTGACTATGCGCGTGCGGCGTGGCCGGGCGAAACGCCCGGAATGGCGGACGAGGCGCGCAAGGCGCTGCGCACGCGCGCTCGTGCGCTGGAATGGCTGCGCCTTGGCTTGGACACGATGCGCATCCCATGCTGCCATGGGCAGAACGGCTTCTACTACATCGAGCGCTTCCGCGACACGCACCCGGAGTACCTGCGACTCAAGGAGGACGGCACGCGCGCGACCGAACTGGAGTCCAACGGAAACAAGTTCGAGTGGAACATCCGCGACCTCTGTCATACGTCGAAGGTATGGGACGAGATGTACGAGGACGTCAAGGCGTACCTTACGGGGCAGCCGGCCGCTTCCCGCGGCATTCCGCTTCGCGGCGACATGACGCGCTTCGGCTGGAACGGCAACTGCGTCGGCGGTCGCTATGTCGATATCATGCCGCAGGACGGGTTCCAGCGCTGCGCGTGCGCGAACTGCCGCGCGGCATACACCGACGAGCCGAACTACGCGACCGACCTCGTCTGGGGCCAGACGGCTCGTCTCGCTAGGCGCCTCAAGGCCGAGGGAGTGGAGGGGTATGTCACGCAGATGGCCTATACGCCATACGGAAGAGTCCCCGATGTAGAGATTCCCGACAACGTGCTTGTAATGGTGGCCCGAACGGGTCCTTGGAGCGTCCGGGACGAGAAGAAGATGTCGCAGGAACTCGGCGACTACCGCGCCTGGGCGGAGAAGACAGGCGGCAAGGTCTGGATATGGACGTATCCCCACAAGTACGGTGCAACGGCGATACAGGACATACCGTGCATGGCGCCTCGGGCGTGGGGCGAGTACTACAAGCGCGCCGCGCAGTGGATATTCGGCAGCTTTGCGGAGAGCGAGACCGACCTCGCCGAGTTCAACTACCTCAACTACTACGTGTTCGCCAAGGTCAGCTGGAACCCGTCGCTCGACCTTGACGCGCTTCTTGACGACCACTACGGCAAGATGTTCGGCGCGGGCGCGGCGGAGATGAAGCGGCTTTACGAGGAGATGGAAGACACATGGCTGCGCATCGCCGGGAACATAGTATGGGATGCATACGGCCCGCATCCCGTCGTGCCGAGCGAATACGCGCTTGCGACCGTGGTTTACTCCACTGCGAAACTCGCCGAGTGGAAGGCACTATGCGATGAGGCCGAGGCGAAGAACGCGGCGGACGTTCCGGCGCGCGAACGGGTTCGCCACTTCAGGGAGCGCTTTGTAGGCGGGATCGCGGCGCATTTCCGCGACTACATGGAGGAGATATCCGTCGAGAAGGCGCTGAAGCGTCGCGCGTCCGAGCCGGTGCGCCGGAACCTCATCGATCCAAAGGGGTGGTCGGTCTATCCGTCAAAGGGCGCCGTGCCGCTGGTGGACGATACCGTAAAGGGCCCGACTGGTGAAAGCGCCATGCACGTGCGCGCCATCGATGGAAAGTCATACCTCACGGAACCGGTCCGCAGCGTGCCGCATCTGCTGAAACCGAACACCCGCTACAGGCTGTCTGGCTTTCTCAAGCTCAAGGATGTTA
Source organism: uncultured bacterium (assembly GCA_902773015.1). Lineage (GTDB taxonomy): Bacteria > Verrucomicrobiota > Kiritimatiellia > RFP12 > UBA1067 > UBA1067. Next base: position 1,552 of record CACYCW010000167.1, on the reverse strand, counting down.
CGCCGCGAACCAAGCACGGCGGCGTCTATTTCGAGATAAACAACGGCGCGCGGAACTGGGCGGAGTCGAACAAGGGTGCCCGACGCTTCACCGGCACGACGGACTGGGTGTACCACGAGATGACGTTCGAGACGATCGGCGAGATCAGCCCGAAGGCGTTTCTGAGTTTGCGAGTCTTCAACGCGGACGGCGAGGCATGGTTCGACGGACTTAGGCTTGAATCAATTGGACATGTAGAGAACAAATGAACACGAACAAATTGGCCCTGTCCTGCGTACTTGCCGCAGCGACTGTGCTTTCGGTTTTCGCCGGGGAATGCATTGCCCTAAGGCCGGGCGAGGTTGACGTGGTCGTAGAGAAGAAGTCTCCGCCCGCCGTATGGTTCGCCGCCGAGGAGCTTACAAACTTCCTTTCGCAGGCATTGGGTGCGGCAGTGCCGATAACCAAGAAGCCGTCTGGCAGGACTGCCATCATACTTGGCGACTCGCATCTGGCGCGCGAGGCCGGGATCGACGTGAACGCGAAGCCGCGTGACACGTTCTTCATAAAGACCGCCGCGAACCGCGTCTATCTGGCTGGGCGCGACGACAAAAAGCAGCACCCGCTCCGCTCGCCGCGTTTCGAGGTTTCGCTTGAACGGGCGACGGCGTTCGCCGTATATGCGTTCCTCGAGGATTACGCCGGTGTTCGCTTCTACTTCCCCGGCGAGCTTGGAACGGTCGTTCCGAAGGCGGAGAGGATTGTCGTACCCGACGTTGACAGGACCGTCACACCCGACTTCGCCGTGCGCGAGTGGTACAACGGGAGAAGGGCCTACTGGTTCGGAAAAATCGAGAACGACGCCGAGGGGTCGCTGATGAAGCGTCTTGCCTGGATACGACTGAGGATGGGCACCAAGAAGATTCCGCTGTGCCACGGCACGCGTAACTTCCGCCTGCTCGAGCGCTTCGGCAAGACGCATCCCGAATACTTCGCCAAGAAACAGAACGGCTCGCGCCATCTCGACTCGAACGAGACGCATCCGTGCCAGCTCTGCTGGACAAGCGGAGTTGTTGACGAGTTCTACGAGGACGTCAAGGCCGCGCTCACCGGCAAGAAGCCGTCAGACCGCGGAATCCCAATCAAGGCGTGGCCAGACAGCATCGACCTGGAAGACCGCGTCATCGACTGCATGCCGCAGGACGGGCAGGCCGAGTGCTTCTGCGAGAACTGCCAGAAACTCTACAAGGCGGGCCTTGACCCTGTGTGGGCGGCGACGAAGAGGATCGCCGAGCGGCTTACCGCGGACGGCCTCGACGCGAAAGTGACGCAGATGTGCTACAGCCGCAGCCGCAAGGTCCCCGATTACGACCTGCCCTCCAATATCCTCGTACAGGTAGCAGTGCGAGGGCAGTGGTCGCTTCGCGACCCGGAGCTGGTCAAGCAGGAGCATGCCCAGATATTTGCCTGGCAGAGGAAGCTCGGGCACAAGGTGTGGCTCTGGACGTATCCCGGCAAGCATCCGAGCGTAGGGCCGGACTTCGACGGCATACCGCAGCTCTCCATGCATGCG
>CACYCW010000166.1 GCA_902773015.1 uncultured bacterium | reverse complement strand
CATGGACGGCTCCGAGGGGATGATGGACCGCTGCGGCATTGACACCATGCGCCGCAAGATCTTCGCCGCGCTCGGCGGCAACTCGGTGGTCGAGGCCAGCTGCTCCGGCGCGCACAACTGGTGGTTCCATTCACGCACGGGCGCCTGGGACGGACCCAACTACGACTTCAAGGGCTGCTTCGATCTGCACGTTCGCCTGATTGGTCCATCGCGCGAGACAGATCTCCTCGAACCACAGATGGGCTGGTGGTACTTCCGGGTGCCGACGCCCCAGGCGCGCGGGCAGTTCCTTGACGACCTTGAGTATTTCGCCGCGCACAACGCCGGTCTCGACGCCTCGATGTCGCTGATGGCCGTGGACGTCAACGAGGGGCCGCTCTCGTTCTATCGCGAGAACGCCGTGACGGTTCTCGGCTGGTACGAGCGGTTTCGTCTCGGGCGTGCTTTCCGTCCCGAGGTGCTCCGCCGGTTCCGCGAGCCGAAGGCGGAGTTCCGTCTGCGTCAAGATGCGCGCGGAGCCTGGACAGTCGCGCCGGTCGTCTTCTCTGACACGGGTGCGTTCGATTCGCCCGACGAGCGCGATCTGGAGATCCGCTTTGAACCGCTCTATTCAAACGGATCGTTCGACCGGGCAGACAGGCTGACGATGTTCGATCCGGTGGCGGAGACGACTCTGACCGCCGCGCGCGGTGTCGAGGCGAAGTTCGAGAGGACGGACGGCGAGAAGGGCGCGGCGATCCGCCTCACGGCGCGGAACGTCTCCGCCGAGAGGAACGCCACGTGGGTCCTGGCGGCGCAGACGCACATGCCGCGACTGGCACCGTCTGGACGGCGCGGCATCGGCTTCTGGGTGAAGGGCGATGGATCGGGCGCCGTCCTCGACTTCCAGCTCAAGGTCGCGCGCGAGTACGGCGGGACGATGGCGGACTTCGTAGTGCCGATCGACTTCACCGGCTGGCGTTTCATCGATACGTCCATCCGCGAGCGGACGGTCGATGCCGCCGAACGCTACGTCTGGCCCGACAGTAGTCGGAGCTACATACGCTACCTCAGCGAGCTGAACATGCTGCAGATCGCGGAGACGTCCGTGCGACTTAACGGTATCGAACCGGGAAAGGCGGTAGCGGTAGAGGTGGGGCCGGTCACGATGGTGCACGTCCACGACGCGACGTTCGCCGAAACGACGATCGAAGTGAACGGCAAGAGCGAGAAGATTCCGTTCGCGATCAAATCCGGCGAGTTCGCCGTGCGCGACGCGCGGTTCTGGACGCATTATTCGGGCGAAGGCGATCTGCTTCGCCGCGTTCCGGCCGCCAGTCCGCTCAAGACGTGTCGGGGTGTGAACCGCGTCTCGTTCGTCGCGAAGGGGCCGGATGCGAACGAACGCTTCCGTGCCCGCATCTCGACCTTCGCCGTCGGCGCCGCGGAGCCGGCGCTTGTCAGGTCCGAACACGTCTACGAGGCGGCGACGAGCGCGTGGTTCGAGCCGGTTAAGGGGTTTGAGGCGATCGATTCGCTTAAGGTCGAAGCCGGACGTGTCGCATTCGTCGAAGGCGGTCTGATCGGACCCATCGCCGATGCCGTGCTGACGGTCGGCGGCGAGCGGATTCCCCTGGGCACACTGGCGCACGGCGAGGAGCGCCGCTTTGCGCTTGACAGACCGGTCAGCGGAGTCTGTCCCGTGCGGCTGACAGGCCGCGATGCCGCCGCCCGTCTCCGCCTGGTCAAGCGCTTCCCAATTTCTAAAATACAATGATGCAAACAAGGTGAGAAATCAAAGGAGAACGGAAATGATCAAGAACGTCGTTGCCGCGGCGGCGCTGCTCGCCGCTTGGGCTCTGCCGGTCGCAGGTCAGGACATCACGCTGGAAAATGAGATCGTCACCCTGGTCTTCGACGGACGCGGACGCATCGTCTCGATCAAGGAGAAGGCGACCGGACGCAATCTCGCCGGCGACCGTCCGCAATCCTTCGCCGCGGTGCGACTGCCGGGGCGCAGCCGCGTCGGATCGGACAGGCTTGAGGCCTTTGAAGGGGGACGCCTCTTCGATTTCGGCTTCGGCGCGGAAGGGCACGTCAAGGTCCGCGTCGAGCCGTTCGACGGTGGCTGGACCTTCCGTGTCGCCGAACTGGCGGTTCCGAAGGCGCAGGGGCTCTACCTCGGCACGGTGCACTGTGTGCCGGCGCTGATGAAGTACCGCGGCGTCAAGTCAAACGCGCTGAGCGACGACGAGAGCGCGGTGTGCGTGCGCGGCTATGGACTCGACGATGAGATGTCCTTTGGGGGGTCGTCGCTGTGGGCCGGGGCCATCGGCGACGACGCGAAGAAGCTGGCGATCGGATTCGCCGCCGGGCCGAAGCGTGGCTTCATGAAACAGCTGCAGGGGATGACAATAGCCTCTGGCGCGCCCCATACAGCGGCGGGCGGGCCCTGGGCGCTCGACGGCGAGGGCGCGCGTGCCTCGTATCTCAACGCGAACGTCACCGAGGCCTCGCTCGGCGACTGGATCGACCTTGCCGAGCGCGGCGGATTCGGCGTGCTCCACTTTCGCGAGCACTGGTACGACTGCAGGGGACACTATCCCGTCAACACCAATGACTGGCCGCGCGGACTCGCCAGTCTCAAAGACGCCGTCGCGAAGGTGCACGGCGCCGGCCTCCTTGCCGGAATGCACACTCTCACCGGCTGCATCGATCCGAAGGACCCGTGGGTCGCCTCTGCGGACAACACCAACCTGATGGCCTGGGCGACCTATACGCTCGCCGAACCACTTGCGGCCGACGCGACGGAGATGACCATCGAGGAGCCGCTCGTCAAATGGCCGCACCACGACACCGTCTTCACATACTCCGGCAACGGCAATGCGATCCGCATCGGCACGGAGATCGTGCAGTACACGGGCGTAGTCAGCGAGCGTCCGTGCCGCTTCACGGGACTCGTGCGCGGCGCGTTCGGAACAAAGGTGGCGGCGCATGCGAAGGGCGATCGCGCCGCCTGGCTCAAGCAGCGCTACATCGCGTTCTATCCGGAAGTGCCGAGTCCGCTCGCCGACGGACTCGTCGCCGCGATCTCAAACGTCTACGCGACTTGCCGCTTCGACCAGATCTACTGCGATGGACTGGAGGGCATCGGCATGCCGGAGCAGACGGGTCCGCGGCGCTACGCCGAGGCGTGGATACGCCGTCAGATCATCGCGGCGTGCTCGGCGGACGGTCGGCCGGTGCTCAACGAGGACAGCTGCACGGGTTCGCGTCAGTCGTGGTGGTTCCATTCACGGCTGGGCGCGTGGGACAGCACTTGCTGGGCGCCGAAGCGCTTCCACGACTTCCACATCGGGGTGATGGACCGGCTCCAGGTGCGGACGGGCAATTTCCTCGGCTTGCAGATGGGCTGGTGGACGCCGAGCTTCTCCCCCGACTACATGCGTCCGTACATGTTCGACGACATGGAGTACTATGCGGCGAAGAACGCGGGGCTCGATGCGTCGATGTCCATCGCCGGTGTCGAAGTCTCGAGGCGTCCGCTCGCCTTCCATCTCTCCCGGTTGATGACCGTGCTCGGATGGTACGAGCATGCGCGGCGCGCGCGCGCGTTTGATCCGGAGGTCGTCAAGATCTTCGGGCGCGAGGGGGTGGAGACGCGTCTGCGTCAGGGGGCGGACGGCGTGTGGACCGTCACGCCGTTCGTCGAGCGCAAGCACAAATTCATCTCGTCCGATCCCGCTCATTGGCGGGTGAAACTCAATTCGCCGCGTGCGGCGCTTCGCGTGCATGCGCTCTATGCGGGTGCGGGGGACGACGCGGCGGCGCTCCGTTGGATGGAACCGGAAGACATGGCGAAACTTCCCGTCGACACGGCGGGCACCAACGTCGCGCTCCAGCTCGAGTGCGGAAGCGATGCGGAGCGCGGCGGAATCCTTCGCATCCGCGCCACGAACAAGGGCGCGACGAGCCGCGGTGCCTGGGCGCGCGTGGCGAACGAGTTCGAGCCGTTCCGCGACCTCAAAGGCCATCGCGTCATCCGCGCCTGGGTGAAGGGCGACGGATCGGGAGCGGTTCTCAACTTCCAGATTTCCAAGCCGCGCGTCCTCGGGCTGGCGTATTCGGAACATTACGTGAAGCTCGATTTCACCGGCTGGAAGCAGGTCGAGATGCCGGTCCGGGAGCGCGATGCAGATGACTACGGCAAGTACATCTGGCCGTACCACGGCTATGCTGAGGTGTTCCACCGCTGGCTCAATTTCGGACAGATCGGCGCGTTCAATTTGATCATGACCGAGATTCCTGCCGGCGGTGTTGTCGACGCCGCGATCGCCGATGTGCGTCTGGTGCCGTCCGTGCGGCGTCAGCGCCGTAAGCTCTCGCTCGTCGTCAACGGAAACGAGGTGCCGGTTCCGTTCGAGATGGCCTCGGGCGATTTCGCCGAATTCGAGGACGGTGTCTGGACGCATTACTCTCCGTGGGGCTATCCGGTGGCGCGGTGCGCCGCGGGCGGCGAGCCGCAGTGGCGCAAAGACGAGAACGAGGTTGCGTGCCGCGCCGAGAGCGCGACTCCCGGTGCGGCCGTGCGGACCGAACTGCAGCTATTCGATCTCGGTCGGTCGCGACCGGCGTTCAAGGCGCGTCCCGCGAAGGGGTGGGGTCCGTTCCTCGCCTACGAGGCGTGCGATCCTTTCGTCTATGCGCCATCGGTAGGACTCGATAAAGTGCCTGCCGTCACGACGCGACCGGGTGAGCGGGCCAAGGTGGAGGTCTGTGCGTACGGGCCGACGACCGGCGCGCGGCTCACGCTGGGTGACGAGACGCAGGTCGTGCCTGCAATCGAGAATGAGCGCCGCGTGCGTCTTCGTTTCTCCCAGCCGATCACCGGTTCCGTGCCGCTCTCGGTCGACCTCTCCGATCCGAACTCGCGCCTCCGCCTCGAGTTCATCAAGCGCTACTGATAGGGGTGAGTGCCCTCAGTGACCGGCGCGATTGTCGGTCTTCGCGGGAAAGGCCACTTTCACGCCTTTCTCGTCGATCGCATAGCGGATGTTCGCCTGCGCGATCTGCATCGAGTCGTAGCGAAGGGTAAGCGTGTGCGCCTTCATGTCGAAGACATAGGAGTCCTTCAGGACGCCATTGTACTTCGCCAGCGCCTCCACGACCTTGGCCTTGTTGGTCTCGGTGAGTCCTGGCATCGTGACGGTCATCTCGCGGATGTCCTCACGGCGGCAGCCGATGATCGCGGCGGCAATCACCGTCGCCAGAATGATGATCCTCATGCTCTTCATCTTTCTTCCACCTTTCACATCTTCACTAGAACGTCGTGACGTCCTTGTCAGGACCGAACGGGGAGAGTTCGCGCAGGTTGCGGATGACCGGCGGCAGCTCGCGCAGCACGTAGTCGACCTCGTCCATCGTGTTGTAGCGCGAGAGCGAGAAGCGCACCGAGCCGTGCACGGCCGTGAACGGAACGCCCATCGCGCGGATGACGTGACTCGGGTCGAGCGACCCCGAGGCGCAGGCCGAGCCCGTAGAGATGCAGATGCCGAGATCGGAAAGCCGGTAGGCGATCGCCTCGCCCTCGATGTACTCGAAACTGACGTTGAGCGTGTTCGGCAGTCGATGCGCCCGGTCGCCGTTCACCCGCACGTTCGGGCACGTCGCGAGGATGCCGGCCTCCAGCTTGTCGCGCATCGCGGTGAGGGCGGTCGCCTCGCGCGCCATGCCGAGCCGCGCGAGCTCGCAGGCCTTGGCGAGGCCGATGATGTACGGCACGTTCTCCGTGCCGGCGCGCCGCGAACTCTCCTGGTGGCCTCCGAGCAGGAACGGCTTCAGGTACGTGCCGCGACGCACGTAGAGCAGGCCGATGCCCTTCGGGGCGTGGAACTTGTGGCCGGACATCGAAAGCATGTTCACCGGAACCTTCTTCACGTCCACCGGCGCCTTGCCCGCGATCTGCACCGCGTCCGTGTGCAGGATGGCCCCATGCGCGGCGCAGATCTCCGAGATGCGCTCCATCGGGAAGATGACGCCCGTCTCGTTGTTGGCGTACATGATGGAGACGAGGGTCGGGGATCCCTTGGAGGTCTTCGCGAGCTCGGCGTCGAGCTGGTCGAGGTCGAGCTGGCCGGTGCCGTCGACCGGCAGCTCGAGCATCTCGTGGCCGAGCGCTTTCAGTCGGCGGCAGGGCTGGAGCACGGCGGGGTGCTCCACGGCGGTGGTGATGACGCGCAGGCCGCTGCCGTAGTACTCGGCGGTGCCGCGGATGGCGGCGTTGTCTGATTCGGTCGCGCAGGAGGTGAAGATGATCTCGTCAGGTTCGGCGTTGATGAAGCGCGCCACTTCCTCCCGGGCGCGGTCGAGATGGCGGGCGACGCCGCCGCCGAAGGCATGCATCGAGCTCGGGTTTCCGTAGAGTTCCTCGCCAAAGTACGGCAGCATGGCGTCCAGCACCTCGGGAGCCACGCGTGTCGTTGCATTGTTATCGAAATAGACTGTTTTCATTAACGGCGCATATTATACCACATCCTGCCCCCCTCTGGCTACCGAATGCCCAAAATTCGCTCGCCGCTTCCAGAAGTAAACGCACGAACTCCGTGCGTTTACTTCTGGAAGCGGCGAATCATTTGGAATCCCTGGCATGCGTGCGCTTTGTCCCAAAAGGCAACGCGAAAATGATATAATATCCCCCTTCTAAAAGGAGACAACGAAAATGCTCAACTGGATGGACTCCCTTCGCGGGCGGTCGATGATGAGGCTTGCCTCGTTCACCGACGAGGAGATGCTCAACCTCATCGACCTCGCCGCGCAGCTCAAGTCTCGGCGTCATGCCGGCGTGCGCGGCGACCTGCTCAAGCGCAAGAACATCGCGCTCATCTTCGAGAAGTCGTCGACGCGCACCCGCAACTCCTGCGTCATCGCTGCGCGTGACGAGGGTGGCGGCTGCGAGTACCTGACGCGGCCCGACATCCACTTCGGCAAGAAGGAATCGGTGAAGGACACCGCGCGCGTCCTCGGGCGCATCTACGACGGCATCCTCTTCCGCGGCTTCTCGCAGAAGGCGTGCGAGGAACTCGCCGAGTTCTCCGGCGTGCCGGTGTGGAACGGTCTCACCGACGACTACCATCCGACGCAGATTTTCGCGGACCTCCTGACCGTGCGCGAGACGTTCGGTTCGCTCGACGACTGCACAATCGCCTATGTCGGCGACGGGCGCAACAACGTCGCGAACTCGCTGATGATGGGCTGCGCGAAGTGCGGCGT
>CACYCW010000165.1 GCA_902773015.1 uncultured bacterium | reverse complement strand
TTTTTTACGCACCGCGAAGATGTTGAATTTGCTATAATACGCCCATGACCAAATTGGACGAGCGAAGCGCCAAGCATCAAAAAGAGGTGAGCCCTTGCCGGATACGAGGATGACAGGTGAATTCTCCAACGGGCGGCTCTGGTTCCTCGCGCTCGCGGCGGCGATGGGCGGGTTTCTCTTCGGCTACGACACGGCCGTCATTAACGGCGGCGAACAGCAGATACAGGCGGCCTGGAGGCTCCGCCAGCCTCGGCGAGTCGACCTGGCGCTGGATGCTCGGCGCCAAGGCCGTCCCGGCGCTCGCGTTCACCTTCGCGTTCCCGATCTTGGCCGCCAAGTGGAGCACGGCGTCGATCTTCTCGTTCTTCGGCACATGTCTCATCCTGCATCTTCTCTGGGCGATCTTCATCTGTCCCTAAACCAAAGGAAAGGAACTCCAGTCATAAAATTCATCGTCTACTTCGGCAACCGCGGGTTCTTCCCGGGCGAGCTCATCGCCTCCGCCATCGCGGACTTCAAGAGCGTGCTTCAGGCGAACGGCCACGAGGCCCTGATTATGGAGGGGGCGGGCACGCACTACGACGCTGTGGAGACGCCGGAGGAAGGCGCAAAGTTCGCCGCGTTTAGGAAGGCCTATGGCCCCGGCACGGGCATCGGCATCCTCGGCGGCGTTCCTGTGAAGACGATGCCGCTCACCGTCGGTAGCTTCAAGACCGAGAACGGCAAGCTGTGCGCGTTCGTGACCGAGGGCAAGGCGACGGATGACCAAATCGAGAAGGAGTTCTTCGGCACCGACTTCGTCTTCCGAAAGGACGACGGAGACGCACAGGGAATGCTCAACTACATGTCTCGCAACGGCTACCGCCACCATGTCGCGTTCGTCCGCGGCAGCTGGTCGGGGGCGATTGTCGAGGCGTTCTCCAACTACCTCGGCTATGAGATCGAAAAAGTCTGACAAACACTTCCCGCACGACGGCGATGGACGCGACATCGAGACGCGTTTCGCCGAACTCTCGAAGATCGAGCCGCTTGAGATCACGACCTCCCGCGAGCTGACCATGGCCGTGATGGGCGCGGGATCGCGCGGGAACGAATACCCCGCCTACGGCAAGCTCTTTCCCGGCACACTGAAGGTCGTCGCCGTCGCGGATATCGACCCCGACCGCCGCAGACGGATGGGCGACGCGTGGGACATCCCCGCCGCGCGACGCTTCGGCGACTGGCGCGAGCTGATTGCCGCCGGAACGGGTGGACGCCTCGCGGACATCCTGCTTATCGCGCTGCCGGATAATCTTCACTGCGAACCGGCTCTCGCGGCCATGCGACAGGGATACGACATCCTCCTCGAGAAGCCGATGGCACAGTCCGAATGCGAATGCAATGACCTGCTCGCCTGTCAACGCGAGACCGGGGTGATGGTCGCTGTGGGACACGTGCTCAGGTATTCACCCTATTTCCGGGCTCTCAAGCGCGCACTGGAACTGAGACTCGTCGGTGAACTTGTCAACATCCAGCACCAGGAGCCGGTCATGTATGCGCACATGGCCCACTCGTTCGTGCGCGGCAACTGGCACGACGGCCAGGCCACGACGCCGATGATCGTCGCCAAGAGCTGCCACGATCTCGACATTCTCAAGTGGCTCGTCGATCGCCATTGCCTGCGTGTCGGTGCGGAAGGCGGCATCTCGCTCTTCAAGGCGGAGAACGCACCCGATGGGGCGCCGACGCGGTGCACCGATGGCTGTCCATGCGAACCGCACTGCCCCTATTCCGCCATCGACATCTACGAGAGAAAGCGCTGGTTCCTCTACGTCTTCGACCTGCCGCGGGACTGTCCCAGCGAGGCCATCCTGGAGAAACTCCGCATGACCGACTATGGCCGATGCGTGTTCCGCATGGACAACAACCAGCCCGACCACATCGTGACGACACTCCTTTTCGAAGGAGGTGTAACCGCGAGCTTCACCATGGATGCCTTCACGCCGTGGGGCGGACGTCGCTCGCGCATAATGGGCACACTTGGCTACATCGAGGGAGATGGGAAGACCTTCACCTTGCACCGATTTGACACCTGTAAGCCATATAAATGGTCATTCTTGCCGCCAGACGGAGAAAAATATAAAGAAAGCGGACATGCCGGTGGAGATCTGGCACTCATACGCGACTTCCTAAAGGCGGTTGACACCCGAGACTTCTCGCTACTCTCATCAAATCTTCAGGTGAGTGTTGAGAGCCACCTCATGGGTTTTGCCTGCGAACGCAGCCGCCTCAACGGGCAAATGGTGGAGATCTGAAAAACAAATTCTGTCATCGAAGCGTTTCCCGTGCATATACTCTCATGGCGAGCGGAACGGGGAGCGGAAACAAACGGCCGCGGAGAACCGAACCGGAGCCACGAGTTTAAAAGTTGATTCTTTCTTAGTTAGCCTTAAGCGCCCCGGAGCCAAAAGCTTCGGGGTTTGCTTGTTTATGGAGTGCCTGGGGGGGAAACGACAGGCTCAAGGGAGACTGCTCAAATCGCACGCGATCACCGGCACTTCGACGTCGGGACGCGTCGGCGGCAGCTCAAGGGCCCCTTTCGTGATGGAAATTTCGGAACCGTCGTGCAGAAACCGCGCGAAGCGGATGCGGTCGGCGAAGGCGACCGGAAGTCTACGGTAAGGATATGTCATCAGGTGCAGATAGAGTCGACGGTGCGCGGGATCATAGGTCAGACGCGAGAAAGGCGGCGGCACGAGGCTCTCTGGGGCGGCCGTGCACCCGTAAATCGCTGCACCATTCGCGCGCATCCAGCGCCCAAGCGCTTCGAGTCGCGTAGTCGTGCGACCATCGAACTCACCGCGTCCGGTCGGCGCAACATTGATCAGTGTGTTGCCGCCCTTCGACACGGTATCGACGAGCAGGTCGATGAGCTGGAACGGTGTCTTGAACCCGGTCTCGTCTCGGTGATAGCCGAAGAACGCCGCCAGCGCATGGCAGGTCTCCCACGGGACGCGCCGCCCTACCCGCATCGGCCACGCGGTGACCTGCCGCGCCTCCGTAGTGAGGAAGTCCCAACCGTCGACTGTCGTGTTCAGGTCCAGCCGATCGTTGACGATGACCTGGGGTTGCAACATGCGCACGAGCCTGAGGAGCCCGACAGAATCCCAATCGTCGCGTCCCTTGCCTTGCCGCTCGGTCTCGCTCGGGTAGGAGTAGTCAAGCCAGAGGATGTCGATCTTCCCGTAGTTGGTAAGCAGTTCACGCACCTGGTCCTTCATGTACCGACGGTAGCGCGCCATGTCGCGTCGGACATTGAGGCGGTCATACTCGGCATCGTCGGCGTGAACGCCCTGGAGTCCCTTGTCTGGTGGACGACGCGGGTGAAGCCCGTCAACGGTGAAGTCGGGATGATTCCAGTCCTTGAGTGAGTAGTAGAGCCCGATGCGCAGGCCCTCGGCTCGGAACGCCTCGACGAACTCGCGAACGAGGTCGCGTCCGCACGGCGTTCGCGGGGACTTGAAGTCCGTGTGGGCGGAGTCGAAGAGGCAGAAGCCGTCATGGTGTTTGGCGGTGAGCACGGCGTAGCGCATGCCTGCCGTCCTCGCCCGCCGAGCCCAGTCGCGCATGTCGAGGAGGTCTGGGTCGAATCGGTCGAAGTAGCGGCGGTAGTACGCATCGCTCATCCGCTCGCGCGTGCGGATCCACTCGCCGCGTGCGGGCAGGCTGTAGAGACCGAAGTGGATGAACATGCCGAAGCGGGCGTCCGTCCACCACGCGAGCCGGCGCGTCTTCGCCTCTGGCGACTCGTCGAAAAGCCGCACCTCGCCGGTCCGGCGGTCGCGGCCGATGGCCTCGGCAAACGCCGGCAGACGCGAGAGGCACTTGTAACGCAGCTCGCCGACATCGCGAATCGCCTCGCTCCAGGCGCAGCACTCGCCGCCGAGCACACGGGCGCGATAGGCTTCCGGCACGTCCTCGTTCGGATCGAACCGTCGCAGTTTCGCATTCGGCAGGGAGGCGTGACGGTCCCTCATCACCCATTCGCGCCAGCGGTACTTCGAGTTGTCGCTGCGGTACTCAGGCAGCGTGAAGTAGGTCTGGCGTGACGGAGACATGATGACATCGTGGCCGTTCGTCACCACGGCGAGCGCATCGACACTTCGGCTGCGCCAACACTGGATCACCACGCCAGGCGGCAGACTGCCGGAAAACAGCGCCTCGTCCCACACGACCGCGCGCCGCCCGTTCGCGGCGAGCCGCCACGCCATCCGTCCGGTGAACCACGCCTGCAGCTCCCTGAGGCTCCCAAGCCCTTCGCGCATCATCCGCGCTCGGCACTTGCCGCATGACGCCCAGCGGTTGGTCGGGCACTCGTCGCCTCCGATGTGGATGAACGTGCCCGGGAAGATTCGCGTGACCTCATCGAGCACCCTGCCGCAGTACTCCACTGCGTCGTCGTTGCCCAGGCAGAGCACGTCCTTGCACACGCCGAACTGCGTCCACGCGCCCGAGGTGATCGCCTGAGGCTCGCACGCGAACTCAGGATGCGCCGCGAGCAGCGCGCGGATGTGCCCCGGCATCTCGATCTCCGGAACGACGTCGATGCCCCGCGTTCGAGCGGCGACCAGCACCTCGTGCACATCGTCCGCCGTGTAGAAGTGAGGACCGTAGGGGACGCCATCTTCTCCCGAATCGCTTCCGTAGGGAGGTGATGCGACGCGGCGCGAGCCGAACTTCACGAGTTCGGGGAATGATGGGAGATCGAGACGCCAGCCCTGGTCATCGGTGAGGTGCCAGTGGAAGACATTGAGATCGTTCCGTTTCATCTCGTCCAGGCACTCGATCACGGCGGCCTTGCCGAAGAAGTGACGCGCCTCGTCGAGCATGAAGCCGCGCCACGGGAATTTCTCGCCAGCACGCGACGCACTGCATACGACGAGCATCGCACCACAGGCGACGGCCCGCGCAATCCCGCTCACTTCTCTCATGACCCCCTTCCTTATTCGCCAAAGCGCGCCGTAAAGCGGGTAACGGAGAGAAAGCCCGACAGCAGGCGCAGGTACTCGGCCTTGCGTGCCTCGTACTTCGCGGGAACGCGCATTTGCCGCGCCTCGGCAAGGGCGGCGTCCGCCTGGGGCAGGTACTTCCGGATCACGGCGAGCTTGTTCGCGCTCTTCAGATACTCCGCGTTGAACTGGTCGAACACTGGCATGTATTTCTTGGTGACGGGACCGAAGAATCCCATCATGTCGTTCAACTTCTTCTGCGGCAGCATCCGCGCCGCGAGATCCTCAACCTTGTCAGCGAAGCCAGATGAGGCGGACGCGACGGCAGCCGGAGTCTTCGCGGCAGCCACAGTGGGGGCCTCCGCCTTCACCGGTGCCTTCTTCGCGGGCGCCGCGATCAATCCCATGATCAGCGCCGAGACGAGAAACGCAAGGGCGCAAACGCCCACGCGACTTATCCGGATTCTCCGAACGAACGACTGATTCCTGTTCATCGCGCCGCGTGATGCCCGGTCAGCCGATCGCGGCGTGGTAGCTCTGGAGCGAGCGGACCTCGCCCTTGCCGCTCATCGCGGCGGCGATGCCCTCGCTCGCGGCGACCGCAGCGGCGATCGTCGTCAGATACGGAACCTTGTACTTGATCGCCGCCTGACGGATGCGGCAGTCGTCCGCCCGCGCGTCGCGCCGACCGGAAGGCGTGTTGACGATGAGCTTCACCTCGCGGTTCTTGATCGCGTCGAGAACATCGGGGCGCCCTTCGCCGATCTTGGCGACAACAGAAGCGGCGACACCCTTCTCGACGAGGAAATGCGCCGTGCCTTCCGTCGCGATCACCTCGAAGCCGAGCTCGACGAACCGCTTCACCGCAGCGACCGCGTCATCGTGCTTGTCGGAGAGGGAGACGAGGATCTTGCCCGTCTCGGTCGGAAGCGGCGAACCGGCCGCCTCCTGCGACTTGAAGTAGGCGAGGCCGAACGTGTCCGCGAGGCCCAGCACCTCGCCCGTAGAGCGCATCTCCGGCCCGAGCACGGGATCCACCTCGGGGAATTTGTCGAAAGGCAGCACCGCCTCCTTCACGCCGAAATAGGGCACGACATGGCGGCGGTCGAGTCCGAGGGACTTCACCGTCGCGCCGAGCATGAGCTCGGTGGCAATGCCGGCCATCTGGGTGCCGGCGACTTTCGAGACTAGCGGCACCGTGCGCGACGCGCGCGGATTCGCCTCGATGACGTAGACCTTGCCGTTCTCGATCGCGAACTGCATGTTCATGAGGCCGACGACCTTCAGCTCGGCGGCGATGCGCCGCGTGTAGTCGAGAATCGTCGCGCGGTTCTCCTCGCTGATCGACACGGGCGGCAGTACACAGGCCGAATCGCCCGAGTGTATGCCCGCAAGCTCGACGTGCTGCATGATCGCCGGGATGAAGATGTCGGTCCCGTCGGAGAGCGCATCCGCCTCGCACTCGAGCGCGTGGCAGAGGAAGCGGTCGAGGTAGAGCGGACGGTCGGGCGTTACGCCGACGGCCTTGTCGACGTACTCCCGGAGCATGATCTCGTCATAGATGACCTCCATGCCGCGGCCGCCGAGAACGAAGCTCGGGCGGATGATGAGCGGATAGCCGAGCTTCTCCGCGCAGTCGAGCGCGCCATTGAGATTCGTCGCCGTCATCGACTCAGGCATCGGGATGCCGAGGCGGTCCATGATGGAGTGGAAGAGGTCGCGGTCCTCCGCATCGTCAATCGAGTCGACCGAGGTGCCGAGAATCCTGCAGCCGGCCTCCTGCAGACCGCGTGCAATGTTGAGTGGCGTCTGGCCGCCGAACTGCACGATGACGCCCATCGGCTTCTCCGCCTCGTAGATCTGCAGTACGTCCTCGACCGTCACCGGCTCGAAGTAGAGTTTGTCGGACGTGTCGTAGTCGGTCGACACCGTCTCGGGGTTGCAGTTCACGATG
>CACYCW010000164.1 GCA_902773015.1 uncultured bacterium | reverse complement strand
GTCCGGCCGCCCGCCACGAGCCGCCACCTCAGAGTCGCGTCGGCGATCGGCGCGTCCCCGTAGTTCGCGAAATGGAAGATTACCTTGATCCGATCGCCCGAGACGCGCACCAGGTTCGTGATCGTGGAATCGAGGAACATGCCCGCGGGCGACGGCGAGTCGGGCGAATAGAGCTGAACGTCATCGCCATCGGTCATCAGCAGGCAGGCGGGCGAGTTGAACACCGCCACGTCGGCGGTCGTCGACCCGCAGCGCTTCTCGCCCCAGAACGGATTCCACAGGGCCTGGCCGATGAAGGTGCCGCCCTGGGGCGAGCAGGCGTCCTGGAGCGACCAGTAGGAGTAGCCACAGGAGAACGGATCGAGACGCGCCGCCTCCAGACCGTACTTGAGGTAGATCTTCTGCATCCGGTTCTGCCCGTCCTGCAGCCGATCTCCCCACTCGAGACCGAGGCCGAACCGGGCGAGGAAGTCCGCGCGATCCTGGCGGGAGATGGGCGCCGCCCAGACACCGGTGAAGCCATCCGCCACGCGCGTGTCGAACTTGACGCTGGAGTTGATGTACTCGTGATAGAAGTACGGCAGGGAAGGCCGGTGGATGCCGCGGGGCTTGACGGTGATCGGCCCGCCGGCGAAATCGGACGTGCCGGGGTAGTTCAGCGGGTTGGACATCGTCGGCGATGCCGTTCCGTCCTGTCCGATGACAAGTCGGTCGTGATCGCGCGCCTTCGTCTCGGCGTAGATGCGCCTGGAGAGGTAGGGCCCGAAACCACCCTCGTTGCCGAAGGAGTAGATCGCGAACGACGGATACCGACGGTAGTGCCGGTAGAGCAGCTCGACGTCGGCCAGCGGGTCGAAGCGCTGCCCGTCGCTGGACACATCACCGTAGTAGGGCAGTTCCGCCTCCACCATCAGCCCCACCTCGTCGCAAACCTCGAAGAACTCCGGCATCTTGATCTCGGTGTGGTTGCGCACGATGTTGAAGCCTGCCGCGCGAATCTGCCTCGCGCGCTTGCGCCACGTCTCGCGATCGGGGCGGGAATAGCCCTCGATCGGGTCGATCGCGTGCCAGCCTGCGCCGCGCAGATAGAGCGGCCTGCCGTTCAGGAAGAGCTCTCGCCCGCTGATCTCCAGCTTCCTCACCCCGAAACGCTCGAAACGCGTCTGCAGGACGGTGCCATCGGCGGACACGAGCTCCACCCTCGCCGTGTAGAGGTTCGGATGCTCCGGCGACCACGGGCGGAAGCCCGACAGCGGAATGCGCAGGGGAACCTCCCCCTTGGCGTCCACGCGACGGGACGACGACTGCCCCTCGATGTCGGCGCGCACGGTCATCCCAGGCTCCGGCGCGCCGGACTGCGGTCCCTCGATCTCGACATGGACCAGCGCGCAGCGATTGTCGAAGTTGCCGCGCACCCAGGCGTCATCGATGAAGGTGCCGGGCGTCGCCTCGAACTCGATGTCACGCAGTATCCCGCCCCAGTGGTGCTTGGAGTTAATGCACCCGCGATGCGACGGCATCTGGTTGTTCACCTGCACGATCACCATGTTCCTCTCGCCGAACTTCACGAGGTCCGTGACCTCGTACTTGTAGGTGGCGCAGCAGTTCCAGTCCATCGCCACCTGCTTGCCGTTCACCCAGAACCAGCCGGCCGAATTCACCCAGCCGGTCTTGAGCCACACGCGCCTTCCCTTCCACCCGGCGGGCAGCGTCACCTCGCGGCGGTAGAAGCCGTCGCCCAGGTGATACCCGCGAATCGCGAGCGGGGAGCTGTCCCAGCGGCAGAACCACGGCCTGCCGGTCGTCACCTTGTCGTCGACGAGCTGCGCCTCCCAGCAGCCCGGCACCTGCACCCGGCGGAGCGGTATCGGCTCGCCGTTGTAGGAGCACTTCTCGCTCCACCACCTGCCTCGGCCCGTGAAGACGGACGCCGAGCCGATGTTGCGGAGGTTCACGGAAGGCAATGCGCGGAAGTCCCATGTGCCGCGCAACGAGACAACGTTGGGGTCGTCCTTCACCGCCATCACCTGATTGACGAGCGCGGGGTGGGCCTTCCGTCCGCCCCAGGTCTCCAGACCGACGAGACCGTCTTCGGCCGCCTGAGCGGCGAGACCGACGGCGACTGCACAAACCAATACCATGCGTATCTTCTTCATTTTCTGATTGTCTCCTCAAAAACAGGACTAGTTGTGCGGAAGTCTCTCTCCATCTCGTCCACGCCGCATATTTTACCATTTTGCGCTCATGCGTCGCAAGTGCGGAAGTAAACGCCCGGTCTCTCGGTTTTCAAAGCGCGGCGCGGACGGGGAGAAACGCAGGAAAGACCCGTCCGCGCCGCTGGCGGCGTTTGCCGCCGTGAAGATTGTTTTCCGCATGTTGCGGGGCGGCCGCAGCATACCCTGGGGGTGCGGCGGCCGCTACCCTCAGCCTAAGGGCTCTTTACCCCCAGCCTAAGAGGCTCCTACCCTCAGCCTAAGAGGCCCTTACCCTGAGGGTGCAAGGCGATTAGGCTGGGGGTATGGCGACGTCGGTCCTCGCGCGGCCTCCACCACGGGCTTCGCCTC
>CACYCW010000163.1 GCA_902773015.1 uncultured bacterium | reverse complement strand
TACGGGCAGCTCGGCAACTCCCATGCGGACGCCGACCCCGCGCTTCTGAAGCGCTTCTTCAACGCGATGCAGAAGATTGTGAAGGGGCGTCTCGCGCTCGCCTACCACGACCGCTCCGACGGCGGTCTCGCGGTGACGCTCGCCGAGATGGCGATCACCGGCGGGCGCGGGATCGTCGCGCGGCTTCCCGAGGGCGACGTGCTCGAGCAGCTCTTCACCGAGCAGCCGGGCGCCGTGCTCCAGGTCGCCGAGCGCAACTTCAAGAAGGTGCTCGCGATCTTCAAGGCGGCGCGTGTGCCGGCCGAGCTCATCGGCGTGCCGCTCCGCGGCGAACGCCGCTTCGAGATCCACGTCGGCTCGCGCCTCGCGATCCGCACCGACATAACGTACCTGCGCCGCTGCTGGTCGGAGACGACCTACCGCATGCAGGCCCTGCGCGACAACCCGGTCTGCGCCCGCGAGGAATACGACAACGGCCTTGACGAGCGCGACCCCGGGCTCAACTATCGCTTGTCCTTTGACCCCGAACTGAAGACCGAGGAAGTAGTTAAGGGTCTAAAGTCAAGAATTAGGAGTGAAGGTGACGGCAGGAACTCGCACGCAACGCCGCGCATGGCGATTCTGCGCGAGCAGGGCGTCAACGGCCACATCGAGATGGCCGCGGCCTTCGCGCTCGCGGGCTTCGAGTCGATCGACGTGCACATGTCGGACCTCATCGCTGGCAAGGTCGACCTCGCCGACTTCAAGGGACTTGTCGCGTGCGGCGGGTTCAGCTACGGCGACGTGTTGGGCGCGGGCTCGGGCTGGGCGCGGTCGATTCTCTACAATGACCGCCTGAAGGCGATGTTCAAGGCGTTCTTCGAGCGACCCGACACGTTCTCGCTCGGCGTGTGCAACGGTTGCCAGATGCTGAGCCAGCTCAAGGACATCATCCCGGGAGCCGAAGGGTGGCCGCGGTTCGTGCGGAACATCTCCGAGCAGTTCGAGGCGCGGTACGCGACGATCGAGATCGAGCCCTCGCCGTCGATCCTCTTCAAGGGGATGGAGGGTTCGCGCCTGCCGATTGCGGTGGCGCACGGCGAGGGCCGCGTGTGGACGGAAGGCTACGCGCCGACCGTGTGCGCGGCGCATTTCGTCGACAACTACGGCCAGGCGACGACGCGCTACCCGTACAACCCGAACGGCTCGATGGGCGGGCAGACGGCGTTCACGACGACAGACGGACGCGCGACGGTGATGATGCCGCATCCGGAACGCGGCTTCCGCGCGAACCAGCTGAGCTACAATCCTGGGCTCTTCAAGGTGAACGGCCCCTGGATGCGCATGTTCCAGAATGCCTATGCCTTCGCGACCGGAGTGTGACGGACGGATGCGCTTCAGGTTCCTGGGAACGGGAACGAGTGTCGGCGTGCCGCAGATCGGCTGCTCGTGCCCCGTGTGCACCTCGACCGACCCGCGCGACCGCCGTCGCCGATGTGGCGCGTACGTGCGCACCGGCGAGACGGGCTTCCTGATCGACACGCCACCAGAGCTGCGCCTCGCGTGCGTCGAGTACGGCGTTGACCGGGTGGACGCCGTCGTGCTGACCCATGCGCACATGGACCATGTCGCCGGCTTCGATGACGTGCGTCGTTTCAACACCCTGAACGGCACCTGGGTGGAGTGCGATCCGAACGCGCCCGGCGCGAACGGGCGCACCCGCCGCTGCATCGGCAAGCCGATGCCCTGCCATGCGATGCGGGAGACCGAGGAGGCGATGCACCGAATCTTCCCCTACATCAGCGCGAAGGGTGGCGTGGGGGGGCTGTTCCGTCCGCAGATCCTCTTCGACAATGCGGATGCGTTCGCGATCGGATCCGTCCGTCTCGAGCGGGTGTGGGTCGAGCACGGTTTCCCCTGCTGCGGTTACGTGCTGTCGACCCGGTCCGCCGACGGGCGATCGCGTCGGCTGGGATACGTCTCCGACTGCCATGTGCTGCCGGAGGCGGCGATCGAGCGCCTGACCGGCGTGGACGTGATGGTGCTGAACTGCCTGCGCGAGAGGGAGCATCCGACGCACCTGAGCATGTCCCGCGCGCTGGGCTACCTCGAGCGTCTCGCGCCGCGGAAGGCCTATCTCATCCACATGTGTCACGATTTTTCCCACGAGGAGTGGCTTCGCCGGCTGCCGGCCGGTGTCGAGCCCGCCTACGATGGATTGGAGATCGTACTGTAGTAGGACAATGGCATTTCACCATCACCCCGGGAGGATAGATAGCATGACTTCCGTTCCCTCGCAAAGGAAATTTTGGTATAATTACCGACAATGACGACCAGATTCACAGTTGACGGCAGGAAGGTGTCTCTCCTCGGCTACGGGGCGATGCGCCTGCCGACCGTCGATGGCGGCCATGCCAACAACTGGTTGCTCGACGCCTCGAAGAGATCGATCGACCAGGAGCATCTCAATCGCCAGGTGCGGCGGCTGCTCGACTGCGGCGTAAACTACTTCGACACCTCGCCGGCCTACTGCCGGGGTGAGAGCGAGACGTGCCTCGGCATCGCACTCAAGGCGTGCGGGCGGCCGCGCGGCGATTACGTGATCGCCACCAAGCTCTCCAACTTCGCCCCCACCCAGTGGACGCTCGCCGCCTGCAAGGAGATGTTCGCGAAGTCGCTTCGCGCGCTGCAGACAGACTACGTCGACAACTACCTCCTGCACTCGATCGGCAACGGCGGCTTCTCCACCTTCTCGAAGCGCTATCTCGAGAACGGCGCGGCGGACTGGTGCCTGGAGTTGCGCGAGAAGCGGCTCATCCGCAACCTCGGCTTCTCCTACCACGGTGACAAGAAGGCGTTCGACTGGTGCATCGAGCATCACGACAAGTACAAGTGGGATTTCTGCCAGATCCAGATGAACTACGTCGACTGGCGTCATGCGAAGCAGGTGAACGCGCGTAACGTCGACGCGAAGTGGCTCTACGAGACGCTGACGGCGCACAAGATACCGGTCGTCATCATGGAGCCTCTTCTGGGCGGGCGGCTTGCGCGCTACAACTGGGCGATCGCCAACGAGCTGGCACCGCTCGATCCCGAGGCGTCGCTCGCGAAGTGGGCGCTCCGGTTCTGCGGCACGTTCGAGAACGTGATGACCGTGCTCTCGGGCATGACCTTCGACGAGCACATCGAGGAGAACGTCGCGACATTCTCGCCCCTGAAGCCCTGCTCGTCTGCCGAGCTCGCCGCGCTCGAGCGCGCCGCCGAGGCCTACCTCTCGTGCAACGCCATCCCCTGCAACTCGTGCAACTACTGCATGCCGTGCCCCTACGGGCTCGACATCCCGACGATTCTCACGTTCCGCAACGCCCATCTGGCGGGTGACGGGCCGCGCGACGCGCGCAAGATCCTGCGCGAGTACGCAAAGGCGGTCCCCGAGGAGCTTCGCCGCGCCGACCATTGCACGGGCTGCGGGCGCTGCAATCCGCACTGTCCGCAGCAGATCGACATTCCGAAGGAGATCGCCACGATTGACGCGGCGATCGACGTGCTGAAGGCGGAGGTGGCGCGATGAAGGCCGTGCGGTTCATGGCGAAGACGTTCGTCCGTCTGCTCTTCCTCGTCGCGGTGACAGGGGCATTCTACGGCCTGCCGTTCTGCTGGCTCGCGGCGCGCGCGGAGCGCTTCCTCTGGGCGCTCGTCCTGACGATTCTCCTGGGGCGGTTCTTCTGTGACGCGCTCTGTCCGCTCGGCATCGTGCAGAGCCTCGTCAACTGGGTGTTCCATCCTCGTCGCCATGTGCGGCGCGTCTGCACGCGCCTGCCGGAGACGAAGGCGCAGCGGATCGTGCGCTGGAGCGTGCTGGGCGCCTGCGTGGCGCTGGCGGCTGTCGGCTGCGCGGGCTTCGCGTCGCTGCCGCTGCCGATGTCCGTCTACGGCAAGGCGCTGCTTCTGTGGTGGCCCGGCGTCACGCTCGGGGCGGTCGTCGTCGTTCTCGCGGCGTTCTGCAAGGGCCGCATCTGGTGCAACTGGGTGTGTCCATACGGAACGGTCTTCAATCTCGTCTCGCGCCTCTCGCTCGTCAAGGACAAGGTCGGTCCGGGATGCGACAACTGCCGGCTCTGCTTCCCGCAGACGAAGCGCGAGAAGTCGGCGGGCGACCAGTCCGCCACCGTGTCCGCTGCGGAGGGTGGGGCGACGCGCCGCGAGACGCTGAAGGGCGTCGCGCTGCTCGCGGCGGCGGACAAGCTGACGGACGGCGGACTCGCCGACGTGTCGCTGCCGGTGGTGCCGGCGCGCGAGGCGCCGGTGCTGCCGCCGGGCGCGGTGGATCGCCGACTCTTTTCGCTCAAGTGCGTCGGCTGCCAGCTGTGCGTGGCGAATTGCCCGGGCGAGTGCCTGAAGCCGTCGACCTCCCTCCCGACGTTCGGCCAACCGCAGCTCGACTTCCGCTATGGCTACTGCATCATGAGCTGCGTGCGCTGCGGCGAGGTCTGTCCCGAGAAGGCGATCGAGTTCCTCCAGCGCGAACAGCGGCCGCACGTGCATCTCGGCTACGCGGTCTGGGAGAAGGACCGTTGCGTGCGCACGACGAACGGCGATTCGTGCACGGCCTGCGTGCGGAAGTGCCCGGTTCGGGCGATTCACCTTGTGAAGGGGTTCCCGTTCGTGAACCGTGACGTGTGCATCGGGTGCGGGGCGTGCGAGCACGTCTGCCCGGCGCGTCCGCTTCCGGCGATCCATGTGCAAGGTTTCGCGCGGCAGCGGGTGGTGAACCCGATCTCCGAGGCGGATCTCATCGCGGAGATGCGCGCGCGGCTGGACGGCGGCGCGGCGGTTGTCGTCGCGCGCGACGGGGTGATCGTCGCCATCGAGGAGGGCGAGGGACTCGCGCCGCTCCTCAAGCTTTACGATGCGCGGCGGCTCGCCGGCACGATTGTCGCGACGCGCACGGTCGGGCGCGCCGCCGCAGCGATCTGCGCGGTCGGCGGCGCCAGGCTCGTCGTCGCCGTCACGGCTGGGAAGGGCGCAGGCGAGATCCTGCGCGCGCGCGGCATCGAACTTCGGGCGGCACAGACGGTCGAACGCATCCTCGACCGGAAGCGCAAGGACAGCTGTCCCATGGAGAAGGCCGTCATGAGCGTGACCGAGCCGGAGAAGATGATCGAGGCAATCAGAAAGGCAATGCGAAAATGAACATGAACGGAATAACCTTCGAGCAGGCGTGGAACTACGGCGGACCCCTGATGTGGGTGCTGGCGTTCTTCTCGGTGATGTCACTCACCGTGATGCTCTATCTCCTTTTCGCGCATCGCCGCGGCGCATGCGTGCCGGACGCCGTCGCGCGCATCCGGGCGTCCAGGGACCCGGCGGCCGAGGGTGGACGCATCGCGGACGCAATGATGGGGTCCGTCGACTGGCTGGCGGACATCGCGGCGATCGCGCCGCTCGTGGGACTGCTCGGGACGGTGCTCGGTATGTTCCAGGCGTTTGGCGGCATCGCCTCCGACGTGGCGGCCGGAGCGAAGCCAGTCGTCCTCGCCCAGGGCGTCTCGCAGGCGATTGTCACGACGATCTTCGGTCTCGTGGTGGCGATCCCGTCCCTGCTCGCGCACGCCTGGTTCCGCCGACGCGCCCGCAAGCGCATCGCAGAGATCGAGTCCCGCGCCGAGTCGCTGATGGAGTGAGGTGGGCCGATGAAATTCGTTCGCAATGCCCAGTCCCATGCGCCGACGCTGGCGCTGACGTCGATGCTTGACGTCATCTTCCTGCTTCTCTGCTTCTTCGTCACCGCGAGCGTCTTCTCGCAGTGGGAAAGCGAGATCTCCATTCAGTTGCCGAACGCATCGACGGCGGAGGAGCCTGACCGCCTGCCGGGCGAGATCATCGTGAATCTCGCCGAGAGCGGGCTCATCACCGTGAACGGTCAGATTCTCTCGCTCGCCGATCTGAAGACGCGCCTGTCGCGCATCTCGAAGTTCTACCCCGGCCAGCCGGTGATCATCCGCGCCGACCGCTCGGTGCGCTACGACACGCTCGTCGGTCTCATCGACGCGTGCCGCGCGGCAGATGTGTGGAACTTCTCGCTCGCCACCGAGGGCGAGATGAAGGAACCCGAGGGGAGCGGCGCGCCCGCGCCGGCGGGAAGCAGATGATCGGAGCGCTCCTCATCGCCGCCCTCGCGGTGCTGCCATCCGATCGGCTCGCCCTGGGCGACCGGCTCTTCAACAAGGGCAATTACGCCGATGCCGAGAAGGAGTATCGCGCACTCGTCGGCGAGCGGTCGATTGCGCCGGACGAGCTCGTCTTCCGACTGGCGGAGTGCGACCGCCTCGCCGGGCGCTCCGAGGCCGCGCAGAAGGGCTATGCCGAGGTCTACCTGAAGCACCCCGACTCGCGCCATGCCGCGCGCTCGCGCTTTCTGCATGCGATGGGGCTGACCGGCATCGCGCGGCGCAAGCTGCTCGCCGAGCTCGACAGTGACCGCGTTGATCTCGAGACCCGCACTGCGGCGCTCTACTACCTCGGCGCCGAGACGTCCGATCTCGAGCTGCTCTCGAAGTGCGTCAAGCTCGATCCAAAGGGCAATTACGCCACGTACGCGAACCTGAAATACGGAGCGCTCCTCAACCGGTCGAACGATCCGGCCGTGAGACGCAGGGGCGTCGAGGTCCTGCTCGGGATCGCCTTCGGCAAGAGTCCGCTCGCGGAGGAGGCCCTTTATCTCGCGTCGATCCAGAGCTACCGTGAGAAGCGTTACAGCGAGGCCGGCAGCCTCTTTCGCCGCTACCGCAAGCTCTATCCGAAGGGTGAGCACGCCGATGAGGCGCGCGTGATGTCCGCCTGGTGCGACTTCATGGAGGGACGCTATGCCGATGCGGCGGCCGCGTGCGGCGAGGGCGACATCGACGACCTCGCCTACATCCGGGCCGCGGCGGCCTATTCGACCGGGGACAACGAGACGGCGCTGAGGCTCTTCCGCAAGTATCTCGACGACTATCCGCAGGGCCGCTACCGGGCCGATGCGGAGCTGCCGATCGCGCGCATCGAGTTCGATGCGGCCCAGAAGGCGAACAACGCCGCGGGCACGATCGAGAGCGCGAAGCGCGGCTATGCGCTCTCGAAGCTCGCGTCGGACGAGCTACGACTCGCCTGGGCCTACGAGAAGGCTGGCAAGTCGGCGGAGGCCGCAGCGGAGTACGGACTCATCGTGGAGCGTCACGCCGGCACGCCGGAAGCCGCGGAGGCGCTCTACCGCAAGGCGATGATCGACGCCCGAGCCGGCAGCTGGTCGGCCGTCGAGCTCGCGCTCGCCGAGGCGCTCGCGACGGAAAGGCTGGGCAAGCTGAAGGCCGAGGCGCTCTACTGGCGCGGCGTCGCCGCGATGAAGATCGGTCACGAGACCGAGGGGGCGGCGTTCCTCGAGCAGGCCATCGCCGCCGGCATCAGTCTCGACCAGTCGCGCGAGGCGCGGCTCATGATCGCCGACTGCGACTACCGGGGCGGACGTCTCGAGCTGGCGAAAAAGGCCTACGTGCAGCTCGTGCGCGAGGGCGCGTGCGAGCGACTGCCGGCCTCGCGCATCCTCGCCGTCGGACGGCTTCTGGACGGTGCCGAGGCCGAGACGTGCGCGCGGGCGCTCACGAGGGGAAACTCCCCGGAGTGGCGACAGGCGGGCTGGACCCTGCTGGGCCAGCTCGAGGAGAAGCGCGAGGCGTACACGGCGGCGATCGACGCCTATCGCAAGGGACTTGCCGAGCCTGTCCGCACCGACGAGGCTGCCGTCGCTGCGCTGCGGCTCGGTCGCCTTGAGTTCCGTGCCGGTGAGCGCGACAGGGCGGAGGCCACCCTGAAGACCGCGATTGCCCTCAACTCGGCGAACGCGCGAGCGCGCGCCGAGGCCTACCTGACGCTTGCCGAGAACGCGGAGGCGAAAGGCGATGCGCGCACGGCGGTCGCCTATGCGACGGTCGTGACCTCGCTTTTCGACGACGCGGCCTTCACGGCCGCGGCCCGCAAGATCATTGACGCCCACCCGGAGGCCGGCAAATGACGAACGAGCGTCGCGAGGAGTTGATCGCCATCGCGCTCGTCCTGTCGATCGTGGTGCATGTGGGGCTCATGCTTTTCGTGCGACCGCAGGTCATGACCACGATCGTCTCCCCCGAGGTCCGCAGCAAGCATCACGAGCCCATGCGAATCACCAGGGGCGAGACGCGTCCCGAGCCGGTGCGCATTGACTCGGTGACCGACCTCGCCGCGCCGCGCGACGCGCCGGCAGTGACGGATGCCGCGGCCGCGCCGATGCCTGCCGCGCCCTCCGCCGAGGCGTCGGTCACCGCCGAGGCGCCGGAGCCCGTGACGCCCGTGACGATCAAACCCGTCGTCGCCGCACCGGCCGTCTTCGACGCGAAGCCAGTCGGCCTCAATCCTGTCGCCCGCCCCATCGTCCGCCTGTCCCCCCTCCAGACCCCATCGGGTGCGTCCGCACGGGCGTCCGAGCCGACGTTTTCCGTCGCGATGTCGGTTTCGGTTGCGCCGCCGGTGCCAGATGTCCCCCCGCTGGGACGCGATCCGTCCTCCGTCTTCCTCCCCGCCAAGCTGACGCGCGGCAGCTCCACCGCATCGGCCGAAGGCGATGCGTCCGCCGCGCCGCACGTGACGTTCACCCCTGCCGAGCAGGTCTACGCGAAGGTGGACGAGAAGATCGTCGCTGCCGAGAAGACCGCCGTGCGCGAGCTTGTCGAGAACGAGAACGCGTCGGACCTGGCCCGGTTCGTCAACGTCACCATGCAGGCGGAGGCGGCGAAGGACGGCTGGCGCTACTTCCGCGTGATGCTCGTGCCGCGCCGTGACCTAAAGGTGGTGCCGAAGGACGTCGTGATGCTGATCGACGGCTCTGGCTCGATCGGCAACGACCGGTTCGGGCGTTGCCGCCGAGCCGCACGGCAGATCCTGCGCACCGCGACGAACACCGGCGACCGGTTCAACCTCGTCGTCTTTCGCAACGACTTCTCGTATGCCTTCCAGAACTGGCGCCCCTGCGACGCCGAGAGCTTCGCCGTCGGCGACAAGTGGCTCTTGCGGCAGACGGCGCACGGGCGCACGGATGTCTTCTCGACGATTCGCTCGGTGCTTACGTTGCCGCGCGATCCGAAGCGTCCTCTCATCGCCCTCGTCGTCACGGACGGCGACGCAAACGCGGGCGTGAGCGACACGGCCGAGATCCTCTCTCGCTTCACGGCGCTCAACGAGGGGCTCGTATCGGTCTACATGTACGGCGTGAAGGCGAACGCCAACCGCGAGCTCATCGACGTGCTGACGCACGGCAACCGCGGCGAGAGCCTCATTCACAGCGGCTGGCGCTGGAACGCCGGCGAGGGAATGGAGACGCTCTCCGAGCGCTTCCGCGATCCGGTGCTGAGCGACTTGCACGTCGTCTTCGCCTCGGAGACTCAGGCCGAGACGTATCCGCGGCTCCTGCGCAACGTCTACCGGGGCGGAACGCTCACGTTCGTCGGGCGCGTGCCGGCGAGCAATGTGGAGGTGGCGTTCTCGCTGAAGGGCCTCAACGGCGAGACGGCCTACGAGGGGTTCTTCAAGCTTCCCGTCGCCACGGCCCCGGCCGATGACACGATCGCCGAGGAATGGGCCTCCGAGCGCACCATCGACCGCAAGCTCTTCGCGAAGTGAGCGCAGTTTGCCGAGAGCGGGTGAGATGTGATATAATATCCCGCAATGAAGTGTGAACTGTGTCAAAGGGCGGACGCGCAGACGGCGATTACGCGCGGTGAGGGAGACGAGGCCGAGGAGCTGTACGTCTGCCACGCCTGCGCCAAGGCGGAGCGCCAGCGGCGCCAGAAGAAAAGCCAGCGCACCCGCAAGGTGAGCGGACTGCCGCCCGGCATGTCGATGTCCATTACCGAGATCTCCAGCTCGGGCGAGGGAAACGGCGAGACCGGAGGGGAGAGTCCCCCGCCGTTCATCGGCGCGATCATGAACGCGTTTCAGGACATGGTTTCCGACCTGGAGAAGGCGACGAAGTCCGCCAAGGAGGAGAAGGGGCCGAAATACCATGACTTCCCCTCGTCCCGCGTCGCCGCGGCATATCGCATCGGCGGGCGCTTCCATTTCGAGGGGTTGCATCTCATCGGCGAACTGGACGCGGTGAAGCGGGCGATCCACGCGCTCAGGATGGAGCTCGTCGGCGTGAGCGCCGACGGGGTCGCCGAGACCGGTCACGTCTACACGCTGCGCTACGCCGGCTCGAGCGAGAAGGCGAAGCGCGTCGTCGAGGACCTGCTGCGCGAGGAGCGCAATGCGCGCGTGCGGCTCTTCGAGGAACTGCCGCGCGTCTTCGGCGATTCGCTCTGCCGCTCCCTCGCGATCCTGAAGAACTGCCGGCTGCTCGCACCCGGCGAGTATTTCGACCTCCTCTCCCCGCTGCGGCTCGCCGCGAAGGAGGGGATGCTCGAGGGCATCACCGCCGATGAGATCGAGCGCCTGCTCGCCGAGATCGACCTCTCCAGCTCGGAGGACAAGCTCGAGCCCGCCGAGCGCGATCGCGTCGACGCCGAGCGCGCGGACGAGATGAACCGCCGTTTCGAGGACGTGATGCTGAACGAGCGCGCGGAGGGCAAGTTCCTGTGAGCCTCGCCTTCACCAAGCATGCCGTTGACGCGCTCAACGCGGCCGCGAGCTGCGCGCGGCAGTTCGGCCACGACCACGTCGGCGCCGAGCACATCTTCCTTTCCATCATCGCGATACCCCAGTGCGAAGCCGCGCGGCGGCTCGTGACCCTTGACCTTTCGCTCGACGATCTCGCCGAGTCCATGAAGACGATGATCGCCGGCGGAGGCGAGGCGATGCAGCAGCGCGGCCCCCTGCCGCTCACGGCCCGCACCCGCAAGATCATCGACATGGCCGGCATCGAGGCCGGCCCCGGCAATGCCGTCGGCACCGTCCATCTCGTCCTGGCCATGATGCGGGAGGGCGAGAACGCCGCCGCGCAGCTCCTGTTCAACGCCGGCATCAACGTCGACCGCTTCATCGCCGCCGGCTCCCAGAAGGGCGAGGATAATGATGACAAGGAGGCGGAAGGCGACGCCGGGAACGCCGAGGAGGGCGACGAGGCTGGCGAGAGCGGCGAGAAGGGGCGCAAGGGCGAGAACGGCAAGGCGCAGAAGACCCCGATGATCAATGCTTTCGGCCGTGACCTCACCGACCTCGCGCGCCAGGGCAGGCTCGACCCCGTGATCGGACGCGCCAAGGAGCTGAAGCGCATCGTCCAGATACTCTCGCGGCGGACGAAGAACAACGCCGTCCTCATTGGCGAGGCCGGCGTCGGCAAGACCGCTGTCGTCGAGGGCCTCGCCCAGGCAATTCACCGCGGCGAGGTGCCCGAACGCATGCAGACGAAGCGCGTCATCGCGCTCGACATGGCGCGCGTCGTCGCCGGCACGCAGTACCGCGGCCAGTTCGAGGAACGCCTGAAGCGCATCATCGACGAGACGAAGCGCAGCGGCAACATCATCCTCTTCCTCGACGAGATTCACACCCTCGTCGGCGCGGGAGGTGCCGAGGGCGCGATGGACGCGGCGAACATCCTCAAACCAGCGCTCGCGCGCGGCGAGTTGCAGTGCGTCGGCGCGACAACGCTGAAGGAGTATCACAAGTCCATCGAGAAGGACGCCGCGCTCGAGCGCCGCTTCCAGTCCGTGTCCGTCGAGGAGCCGTCGGTGATGGATGCGATCGACATCATGAATGGCATCTCGCCGCAGTATGCCGAGTACCATTCCGTCAGCTACACGCCCGAGGCGATCCGCGCCGCGGTGGAGCTCACTGCGCGATACCTGCCGGCACGGCAGCTGCCTGACAAGGCGATCGACGCGATGGACGAGACGGGCGCCCGTCTGCGTGCCGCGGCGAGCGCGCGCCCGAAGCGGCTAACCGAGATGCAGGCCGCGATCGACACCCTGCGCGGCCGTAAGGAGGCCGTTGTCGCCAGGAGCGACTTCGATTCCGCCGCGAAGCTGCGCACCGCCCTGCACGAGGCGACCGCCGCGTTCCAGGCGGAGCTGCGCAAGTGGAAGGAGACGCACGCGGAGGAGACGATCGAGGTCTCCGAGGTCGATGTCGCCGAGACGGTCTCGTCGATGAGCGGAGTGCCCGTCGAGAAGATGAACGCCACCACCGCCGAGAAGCTGCTCGGCATGGAGAAGGCGCTCGGCGAGGTGGTGATCGGGCAGGAGCCGGCTGTGAAGGCCATCGCCCGCGCCCTGCGTCGCAGCCGCGCGCTGATGGCCGACCCGAAGCGGCCGATCGGCTCGTTCCTCTTCCTGGGGCCGACCGGTGTCGGCAAGACGCATCTCGCGAAGATGCTCGCCGAGCGCGTCTACGGCGACGAGAAGGCGCTCATCACCCTCGACATGTCGGAGTTCCAGGAGCGCTACTCCTCCTCGCGCCTCGTAGGCGCGCCGCCAGGCTACGTCGGTTATGACGAGGGCGGGCAGCTCACCGAGAAGGTGCGCCGCCGCCCCTACTCGGTCGTCCTTTTCGACGAGTTCGAGAAGGCCAATTCCGACGTCTGCAACATGCTCCTCCAGATCCTGGACGAGGGACGTCTCACCGACGGACAGGGCCGGCCGATCGACTTCCGCAACACGATCATCATCTGCACCGCCAACCTCGGCTTCGACTTTGCCCGCGAGGGCCACACCCTTGGCTTCGCGAAGGACACCGCCGAGACGAGCTTCGACGTCCTCAGGGAGAAGCTCCTCGCCGAGGCGAAGCGCGCGTTCCGTCCCGAACTCCTGAACCGCTTCGACGAGACAGTCGTCTTCCGCAAGCTCGAGAAGGACGACATGCGCGCGATCTTGAAGCTCGAACTCGCGCGGTTGCAGGCGAGGCTGAAGGACGCGCACATCACGCTTGCGCTCGACCGCAAGGCGACGGACTTCCTCATCGAGAAGGGATACGATTCCGCGCTCGGGGCGCGTCCGCTCCGTCGCGTCGTGCAGGACTACATCGAGGATCCGCTCGCCGACCTTGTGCTGGCGGGCAAGGCGAAGCCACGCCTCCGCGCGCGCCTCGCGAAGGACGGCAAGTCGCTCCGTTTCTGACCGCCCGCATTTCGACTGAAGGAGGATGAAGATGAACGAGTGGATCGACCTGCAGGTCAACGGATACGGCGGGGTGGACTTCAACGCGCCGGGACTCACCGTCGAGGCCGTGAAGACGGTGACCGAACGCTTGG
Source organism: uncultured bacterium (assembly GCA_902773015.1). Classification (GTDB taxonomy): domain Bacteria; phylum Verrucomicrobiota; class Kiritimatiellia; order RFP12; family UBA1067; genus UBA1067. Next base: position 3,009 of record CACYCW010000163.1, on the reverse strand, counting down.
CCGCCGACGGCACGGTCGGCTACCTGCCGACGCTCGTCACCGGCGACCCCGAGGTGCTCATCGGCACCATGCGCACCGTCATGGAGGCGCGCCGACTCCACGCCATCTGCGAACGGAACATCCTCGGCTTCTTCCTTGAGGGTCCGTTCATCTCCGACAGGCCCGGCGCCGTCGGCACCCATCCCGTCGAATGGGTGCGCCCGCCAGACATCGCGCTCTTCAATCGTTTCCAGGACGCCGCCGATGGGCTCGTCCGCCTCGTGAACGTCGCGGCCGAGGTGCCCGGCATGCCGGACTTCGTCCGCGCCATCACGGCCGCCGGCGTGACCGTCTCGCTCGGCCACCAGCTCGCGAAGAGCCCGGCGGACATCGATGCCTGCATCGCCGCCGGCGCCCGCGCCTTCACCCATCTCGGCAACGGCATCCCGAACGAAGTGAACCGCCACGACAACATCGTCTACACCGCGCTCGTCGAGGATCGCGCGAGCGTCATGTTCATTCCCGACGGGCATCACCTGCCGGACACGATGCTCAAGCTCTACACGCGGGCCGTGCCCGTCGAGCGGCTCATCGCCGTTTCCGACGCGCAGTATCCGGCCGGCTTGCCGCCGGGCGAGTACGAGGTCTGCGGCGCCCACGCGCGCCTCGAGCCGAACGGGCTGCTCTGGAACCCGGCGCGCAACTGCCTCGTCGGCGCCACCACCCCGATCGGCCGCTGCATGGACATCCTCATGGAGCGCATCGGCGTCTCGCCGTCCGCCTGCCGCCGCATCGGCCATGACAACGCCCTCGCGCTCATCGGCCTCGCCTGAGACGAGATGCGCCTGACGTGACATGGCCGGCGGCATCCCAGACGCGACGATCGAGGAGATCAAGGCCCGTACCGATCTCGCGGACCTCATATCCTCCTACGGCATCGCGGTGAAGAGCGCGGGCTCGTCGAAGAAGGCGTGCTGTCCGTTCCACAACGAGAAGACCCCATCCTTCAGCATCAACGAGCAGAAGGGTTTCTACCACTGCTTCGGCTGCGGCGAGTCGGGGGATGCGATCAAGTTCGTCCAGAAGATAGAGGGCCTGAGCTTCATCGACGCCGTGAAGAAGCTCGCCGAGAAGTGCGGCGTCAGGATCGAGGAACGCGAGGACCCGACGGCGGGACGGCGCAAGCGCCTCCTCGCTCTGATGGCCGAGCTCGCCCAGTTCTACCACCGGTGCCTCCTCAAGATGAAGGAGGCCGCGCCTGCGCGCGCCTATCTGGAGCGCCGTGCGCTTGGCCCAGACGTGCAGGACGCGTTCCTGATCGGCTACGCGCCGACCGGCATCGCGACCATCCTCAAGTGGGCTGAGAAGTATGGCTACACTACGGACGAGCTCGCCGCCGCCGGCGTCATCAAGCCGCCGCGTGACGCGAATGACCGTGGCTACCATCGCTTCGGCGGCCGCCTCATGTTCTCCATTCGCGACCGGCGGGGGAATGTCGTCGCGTTCTCCGGACGGCAGCTCGTCGCCTCGAAGAACTCGGGCAAGTACGTGAACTCGCCAGTGACGGAGATCTTCAAGAAGTCGAGCGTGCTCTTCGGCTTCGACAAGGCCGCCGGTCCGATCGCCAAGAGCGCGCACCGCGAGGCAATCATCTGCGAGGGGCAGATCGACACCATCCGCCTCCACATCTGCGGTTTTCCAGTGGCGGTCGCCTCGCAGAGCACCGCGTTCACCGAAGAGCATGTGCGCCTCCTGAAGCGCGTCGCCGACCAGGTGACGCTCGTCTTCGACGATGACGCCGCCGGACACAAGGCGACCATTCGCACCGCCGGTCTCTTCCTCGCCGCAGACATGCCGGTTCGTGTCGTGTCGTTGCCGGATGGAGACGACCCCGACTCGTTCCTGCGCAAGCATCCGCCAGAGGACTTCCAGCGGCTCCTCGACGGCGCCGAGTCGATCATGTCCTTCCAGGTGCGTGAGGAACGGGCGAAAGAGGCCAATCCACGTTCCGTCGACGCCGTCGCGCGCGTCACGAAGGCGGTGATCGCCACCATCGTGCAATCGGGCAACGCGGTCATCCGCGCGAGCATGGCGGACGAGGCGGCACGCCTTCTGGGCCTGCCGCTGGCGGCGCTCAACGAGGAGCTGGAGAAGGCGCGTCAGGAGATGACGTCCCGTCGCACCGCCGAGCAATCAAGTCGCCGCAGTCTCGAGACGGCGGACGGGCAGGAGGGCGAATCGGTCGGCGAGGAAGGGGATTACGAATGCGGTCCGGTCAGGACGGAGGACGGCGAGCCGGTCGCCGGGGAGGACGCGCGGACGGTGCTGCCCCCGCCGCCGCGTGAGCTGGCGCTATGTGAGTTCCTGATGGCGAACGAGTTCGACCGCACACTGGACGGCATGATCGGCGAGTTCCTGCCGGCGAGGGTCCTCTCGCACGACTTCACGCGGCGCTTCATCGAGGCCTGGCGCGCGGAGGTCGTCGCCGAAGAGGACCACCTGAAGGAATTCGCTGCGGGCCTTGCCGCGAACGAGCGCCCCTGGTTCGAGTCGGTGCTTATGAACGTGGGCAAGACGCAGTCGAGCGGACGCAGCGCGACGGACATCTTGCAGGAGTTCATCCGCGCGCTCTGGGCGGATGCCCTGCGGCGCGAGCGCGGCGCCCTGCCGGCCGTCGGCGACGCCGAGACCGACCTGCGCCGCATGAAGCTCTCGATGGATCTCCGCCGCCTCGGATCCGTGAAGTGGCATTCGGTCAAGGAGATGATCCGCGACTGGCTGGTTTCTTCCGGTCAGACTGGTGATGCCGAATAATCCGCTATATCTTGCGTCAAAGTTCGACAAGTGCGCAGGAAAAACTGATAAGGAAGGTCAGCCCTGCGATTTTTAGGTTAACGAAGGAGCAAAGCAATGAACAAACCGACGACGCGACTGCGCCCGATGTCGCGCTCGACGCACCCTTGCTCGCTTCGCGACTCGCGCGTTCGCGGGGGATATTTGGTATAATAGACGCATGATGGACATTCGTGG